>DATALJ010000117.1:0-2510 GCA_036261135.1 Bacteroidales bacterium | reverse complement strand
CACCTTTGTAGGCTCATTCGTTAATTACCTATTTAGCAAATACATGCTGCTCCGCATGATAGGAAGACCGAACCAATGGACTACTCTCCACAAATAAAAAGCCCATTTTAAGCCCTTCCTGATGAAACATTTCGAAAGTTTCAGGCGTAATATAAGCCTCAACCTTGGCAAGATGTGATGCTGGCTGTAAATACTGACCAATGGTAAGCACTTTGCAACCATAATTACGCAAATCCTGCATCGTTTCAAGAACTTCGTCAGTTGTTTCACCCAACCCGACCATTATGCCCGATTTTGAAACAACTCCAGCATCCGAAACATACTTAATTACTGATAAACTTCGATCGTAATACGCATTACTCCTTATTTTAGGCGTTAATCTGCGTACCGTTTCCACGTTGTGTGAAATAACTTCCGGCTTTGCATCTGCAATAAGCTGCAACAGCTCAGGCTTACCCCAGAAATCAGGGATGAGCACCTCCATGGTTGTTAATGGATTCAACGCTTTTATTGCTTCGATGGTTTTAACCCAAAACGAAGCGCCGCCATCCTCCAGATCGTCCCTGTCAACGGATGTAATTACGCAATGCCTGAGATTTAAGGTTTGTATGGTTTTCGCCAGACGCTCAGGTTCAGCCCAGTCAACCGGATCGGGTCGCATGTTTTTTACAAGGCAAAAACGGCAGTTGCGCGTACACTTATCGCCTAGAATCATAAAACTGGCGGTTCCTGCGCTCCAGCATTCTCCCTTATTAGGGCAATTACCGCTTGTACAAATAGTATGCAGTTGATGTGTTGCTATCAGGTTCTTTACCCTCGAGTATTTTTCGCCAGTGGGCAATTGCGCTTTCATCCAGCGGGGAAGTCTCCGCTCAGCAAGAATATCAATCATTGATGAAAATTATTTTAAGATTCTTTATAGAAGTGTTTATACAGAAAAGGATAGAGCTTACAAGCAAGGCAAAAGCCAAAAGCAGCCTCAAGAAAACAGAATAACCCTAATACAGATGCCGTAATTAGGGCAAAATCCACAAAACCTGCAAGAAATGAAACAACCGAAACGGTTATCAAAAGCCACCCTATGCGAGCGGCAAAGATCTTGGGGCCTGCATTGATGAAGCCAGGTTCAACATCCATCAATTTAAGCAACTTCGAAGAAGCCATGGCAATAAGACTATATTTGGCGCTGTTTATTGTTCTTAAATAGAAATCGACCATAAGGAATAGTGCGAAGAATATATTCTGCGTAATAAGAAAAGCAAGTATTATCAAAACACTCATTAATGCGTTGGCCCGTGCAACCTTCTCATTCACTCTTTCACTAGAAACCGGGCATATAGCTGCGTAATTTGTCATTATTCAAACATTTTCTGTTTAAACAATGAAAGGGAGGGATGTGTTCAGTAGAATTGAACGTAAAAGGTTTCTCGCAGAGGTTCGCAGATTAGGACGCGGAGTTTCGCGGAGAAAATAAGAACTTCGGGCTTATACACAAGAAATGGTTTGACACCCGGGGCTTCGACAGGCTCAGCCACCTGGTATTCTTGGGAGATCAGCCATTTGAGATAACGAAAAAGCCGCAATGATTCTGAAAAAAAATCATTGCGGCTTTGCGTCTTAGCGTTTATCAATCTTATGCTCTGATCTGAGCTCCAAGTTCGCGTTCAAAGGCCTTGGCCAGGTTGTTCATGATCTTGTCGATCTGATCATCAGTAAGTGTCTTGGTGGTATCTTGCAGGTAAAAGCTTACTGCGTAAGACTTTTTGCCTTGTTCAATCTTGTCGCCCTCGTAAACATCGAACAGACTAATGCGCCGCAACAAAGACTTTTCAGTCTTTTGAGCCACTGTGCGCAATTGTTCGAATTTAACATCCCTGGCAAGCACCATAGAAAGGTCTCGGCGAACTTCAGGGAAACGTGGCAGTTCTTCGAAAACAATCTTGTTGTTTTTAATGGCAGCCATTACTACCTCCCAATTGAAATCGGCATAATAAACAGGTGTTTTGATATCTGCCCTTTGCAGTAATTTCCTGTTCAGCAAACCCAGCGTTAACAATACTTTGTTATTAAGGCTATAATTCAACCCTTCGGCAAATATGTCGTTCGAGAATTCTTCTACCTTAAATTTCTCAGGATTCAAACCCATGCGTTTGAGTACATTTTCTGCATATGCCTTAATATAATAAAAATTGGTTGCTTCCTCGCGGGTAATCCAATTAGGCTGTTGCTTTAAGCCGGAAATTACCATTGAAAGATGCAATTCTTCAGTATATCCTTGTAACTTCTGACCTTTATTCGGAGCTTCTTTCTTGTAGGTATTCCCGAACTCATAAAGCTTCACATCCGGATTTCTGTGATTGATATTGTGAAGCACCGATTCCAATGAGCCAAACAATAAGGTTTGACGCATACAGTTCAAATCCTGGCTCAGCGGATTGAGCATGAATACAAGATTTTCCGGTTTATATGTTTCCAAACCATCATAATGCGAACTCTTGGTAAGTGAGTTG
>DATALJ010000112.1:0-12190 GCA_036261135.1 Bacteroidales bacterium | reverse complement strand
CAACTCATGAAGAGAATTATTGTAGCCAATTAAACAGGTATTTGATTTCCTGTCCATTACACGAACTTCTCCCTGTGCTGCAAGCCTGTTAGTCCCCAAAGTACGGCTATTACAGCGCCAATCATCATCATAAGACGGTTTTGATAAATCACATTCTTCCAAACGGCAATATTCATTTCCGTTGGAACATTGTAAGGGTTTAAAAATAAGTTCCACTTGGAGTACGACAATGGTTCGCTCAGGAAAAAGAAGATAAGTCCGGTAATTACCATGAGTACAGCAGCGCCATTCCCATTGCGCGTTAATGTTGAGAAAAGAAAGGTTAGGCAAGCCAGGAAAAACAAAGGAAACATGAGCTGGTAAACCATTTCAAATACTGCAATTTTCGATACTGAAAACCATGCAAACCAAGCCATACCAATTAAAAGAACAAAAAGCAGCAGCAAGGCTATTACAAACCGGATTACGTAAATCTTGTACCGATAGTTGGGAACGCCAAAAACAATTTCGAGCATACGAGCATCCTTGTCATTCTGAACATTATAAACAATCGGATAAAACATGATCAATATACCTGGGAAAATCAAGGTATTGTATATGTCCTCTGGTTCCTGAATGGTATCCGAAAAGAGCATTACACCGATGATGATCAGGTAAAAAATCCATGCAGCTATTAAGAAGTAGATGAACTTATTGGCAAATACAATTTTGAGGTTGTAGTTGATCATCTTCCAGATAAGTCTTAATTGTTCTTTTGTGTTCATATTGAATGAATATTTTCGTTCGAAATAAAGGCTACTTTGTCATACAGGCGAAGGCTGGAATCCATTAACTACGAAGACTATATGGATTCCGGCCTCCGCCGGAATGACATCGTTTTAGCTTTAATTACTCAGCAGCCACAAATAAGCATCCTCAAGGTTTGCTTTTACCGGCCTGGAGGTCTCGTCAGGGCTGCTTTCCGAGAGGCAGCGCACGCGAATGTTCTCCCCATCGCGCATATGGTGAATGATAATGTGGTTTTCCTTGAATAATTCAAAGGCTTCGATGCTCATATCGATAACCCAAATTTTACCTTCTGCCAGATGAGCCATTTGTATGGGTTCGCCAAGGTATTTCACCTGACCGCCCTTTACCACAGCCACTTTATTACACGAGCTGGCTACGTCCTCGATAATATGCGTTGAGAAAATAACGATACGTTCCCGGCTAAGCTCTACCAAAAGGTTTCGGAAACGGATACGCTCGCGGGGATCCAGCCCTGCGGTTGGTTCGTCTACTACAAGAATACGCGGCAGATGCAGCAATATTTGCGCAATACCGATACGCTGTTTCATACCACCGGAGAACGATCCAATCTTCTCGTCCTTATGATCGAGCATGTGTACGGCGCCCAGCACATACTCAACCCGCGATTCGCGTGCCTGACGGTCGTATATCTTCTTGAGTATACCCATATAATTCAGGAACTCCCATGCAGTAAGGTTTTCGTACATCCCGAATTCTTGCGGAAGATAACCTATAAGGCCTTGTAGTTCTTCCCGCTTTTCTCGTATGTCGAACTCGTTAACGGTTATCTGTCCGTAGCTTGGTTCGAGGATTCCACAGATAATACGCATAAGCGTGGATTTACCCGCTCCGTTCGGTCCAAGAAGACCAAACATGCCCTTTTCAATTTCGAGCGAAACGCCTTTCAATGCTTTAAAGGGCGTTTTCTTCTTACCAATAATCGGAATAACAAGAACAAAGCGGTAAAACAGCTTTCGTAAACCCTTAAATCGTCCGGTAAGGCGGGTAATATTAACTTTCTCAGCATAAAGCTTGTCGGACGTTACCTTTATAGCCAGTATCAGGTACCAAATAAGTGCAATCGGAATTACAAGTCCAAGCAAACCAAACCTTGCCTTAAAAGCCACCATTGCAACTGCAGGGAACAGCCAAAAGAACAGTTTATTCAATGATAAAATAATCCTTATGATCCATTTTTTCTTTTGCTGCGCTTTAAGCCAATGAGCATAGCTGACAGCAGGTTTTAACGTTCCCAGCACCATCAGGTACAATCCCACCGGTAAAAACAGGAACCAGGTAGCGCTTTCGAGATAGAAATAAATGAAATAAACCATATACCCGATCAGCGGCAGATGCCATACCAGATAGTCGAAATCGCGCCAGGTTCGATATTCTTTTTCAAGCCCAATCCGTTGGCGAATCTTCAACCCCGATTTCCACTCGCGAACAAAGCGTGTATCGCGGTCGTAAATTTTTACCAGGTTACGAACCGTAATCTTTATGGGAGTATCCTCGCCTATCAACCTCTCATTGGCTTTGCGCAAGCTGGTTTGCACAAAATAAACCGATGCAGGGGTTAAAACGACGAGCAGGATGTAATCAATAATCTTCCAAACCAGCGATTCTATTTCCTTGTAAATGAAGAAACCGCCCAACACATAGACCACAAAAATAAATGCCTTGGTGAGAGCCTTCTGACTAAATATCCAACCGAGAGCCGAACTCATACCTGTGTTCATACTTGGGATAAATACGAGGGTAAGCAGCGTGCTTAATCCCAATCCCCCAATAACCGTAACGGCGAACGGGGTGCCAATTTGTGTTACATATTCCGCCTTGCCCATAGCTAAGGGGAATAAGGCAATTATAGTAGTTACTGCAGTTATAAGAATAGGACGTACACGGGCCAGGCCCGCCATCATTAAAGCTCTCGATGGCCTGTATCCACGGCTTTTTAATACGTTGGAATAATCGATAAGAATGATGCCATTGTTCACCACAATTCCAATGAGAATGATAAAGCCCGTAATGGTATTGGCATTTAAAATTGAATTCCCTGTAAGAATAAGAGCTATAAACGAACCGATAGCAGCCAGAGGAATGGCAAACAGCATTACAACCGGTTTGGAGAACGATTCGAACACCGACGCCAGAATCATGAATACAAGAATGATGGCAGCTAGAATTAGAAAGCCGAACTCTCCCAAATTCTGGTTTTCATGAATAACCTCAACACTCACATCCGACGAGAGATTGGCATTGCGCACCAGGTTATCGACCTCCAACCGGGCGGTGGTGAGCAGTGTATTGTCGTCGTTTACTTCTCCAATAAAGGTGTAAACGATTTCAAGCTGCTTCTCCTGATTGGTACGCTTGATAACCGATGTACCTTGGTTAAAAACAAACGTTGATATATTCTGCAATTCAAGAAGCGAAGCATTGGACCCCTTTACAGGGAGCCTTTTGAGTTCATTCAAATCGCGGCTTTGCTCCTCTTTATTGGTTTGTGTAACAATCTGAATATCGTATTCATCTGTTCCCTGCTTAAATTTAGCGCCGCTGGAAAACTGGCGTGGGAACGAGTTTAATTCCGATAATACAGACGAGGCAGGAATATCATACGCTGCCATAAGTTGCTTATCCAGGTTCAAAAGTATTTCGGGCCTTACCGAAGGGACACTTACGTAAGACGATGATACGGACGATTGCTGCGACAAATAATAATTTAGCAGATTGGCCTGATTGAGTATGGCGTTGTAATTCTGTCCTTTGATGATTATTTTCTCGCTTTGCGTTCCAATGCCCATCATTGAGCCAAAATCAAGATCATCGCCCATGCCTCCTCCTCCACCGCCACCGGAGCCGCCACCAAATCGACGGCTAGACATGGGTGGATCCCAGCTGAATCGCGCAGGTTCCATGCCATTCAGCGTGTTCAATATTTCTTTCTTCACTTTCGGAACACTGTAATTGCGAATCTTTTTAAAGTCCTTTACCAGCGAAATATTCAGAATAGCTTCTTCTTCGTATATCTGGCTTACTATTTCCTTCTTCTCCTGCAGTTTTGCGAGTCTTTTTTCGACCTCGGCTACCATTTTGTCCGTATTATCGAGGGTTGTACCACCCGGCATATTTACGTACAAGGTGAGGTTTACCAATTCGGGCTCTTCCATTTTAACAAGGCTAATACCAAGGCTGATGAGCAGCGTTAGGAAAAATACGCCTAAGGCCCCCATTACCGTACGTGCAGGAAAACGCATGCACGACTTCAGCAGCACCATGTATATCTGAACAAGCCTGTTGTGAAAGGATATACGCTCGAAGTTCAGGCGCTCACTTTTTATCTGAGCCTTCAACAGCGTGTGCGTAATCATGGGAACCAGCAATAGTGCTACAACCAAAGATATGAGCATGGTTGAAATAATGGACACGCCAATGTGTTTCCCGAAAACACCTACCAAAAAGTTATCAGAAAAGGCAAACGGAAGGAAAACAGCCACTGTTGTTAGTGTAGATGCGGTTATGGAACGCCACACTTCCTTAGTTCCCTGTTTTACAGCCGTGTCGATATCGTTGTTCTTACTGGCAAGCCGGTATATATTCTCCATAACAACCACACTGTTATCGAGCAACATACCAATGGCCAGTGCCATACCCAACAGGGTAAGGCTGTTAAGGGTTACCCCATACGCATAAAAGAAGTTAAATGCCGTGTATACCGAAATGGGAATGGCAACACCTACTGCGACGACTAAACGCACGTTTTTTAAAAATATCCAGAGAATGAATATCGCCAGCAATCCGCCCACAAGGGCAAGCCTGATAATGAGATCGATATTTTTTTCCATGGTTTCGGCGCTGTTTTCCTGCACCACAATTTCGATGTCCTTGGATTTAAACTCTCCGTTCAGTTTCCTGATTTCGCTTTTTACACGGTTAGCCAGGTCAATCATGTTCGACTGTGTATCGCGTGTAAGTCGCATAGTTACCGCTTCTTTACCATCTACGCGACTATAAGCATCTTGCTCCTTAACTCCAAAATGTATGTCGGCAATATCTTTCAGCTTTACCGTGCCATTTGAGCGTACCACAAGCTCACTTAACTCGCTCAGGTTTGAATAATCGGAGCTAACGTTTACAAAAACGTACTGATTATTTTGCACCACCTTACCTGCAAAGGTACGAGTGCCTGAATTCTTTGATAATGCGCTGCGAACATCGGCTGGTGTAATGCCATACGCTTTGCAGACCTCCTCTTTCAAAATAATTTCGATCGATTTTTCCCGTCCACCAAATACTGCAACGTTGGCTATACCTTCGATATTTTGGAATTTACTTAATAATTCACGGTTAACTACCTGGCGAACCCTGTCTACACCGCCCCCTCCCTTCACCTGTATGGTCATAAGGGCGTTGTTAAGCTGCTCCAGATCGAACTTCAATGCCTGAACATAGAAATCCTGCGGTATATTCTTCTTCGCCTCTTCAATTTTTTCCTGGAGTTTTAAAAAGGCAAATTTGATATTTGTGCCTGGCTTATATGAAATCTGGATGCTTCCCTGCTGTGATCCGGCCGTAGAAACGATTTTTTCGACATCTTTCAGCGTTCCAATAGCTCCCTCAAGAGGTATAATGGCCTGGCTCTCCATGTATTTAGGGTCCACTTCGATGTTTGTTCCCACCTGCACGAACAAGTATGGGATTTGTATGCTTGGATACAGCTCTACCGACAACTGACGGTACGAAAATACCCCAAGCATGGTAACTGCTATAAAAAGCATCGAAATGAGAATCTTTCTTTTAATAATAAAATCCATACTTTCAGGCTTCAGCAATTTTCGTGGTAACCGGCTTCTTCCGGTCGAATATATAATAAACACAAGGTATTACAACCAACGACATGATGGTAGATGTTGTTAGACCTGTTATTACAGCTATTGCCATTGGCGAACGTAAGGCCGCACCTTCTCCAAATCCAAGTGTTAGCGGCACCATACCCAATATGGTGGTTAAACTGGTAATAAGGATAGGACGTATACGGTTCTGTGCGGCTTTAACAACAGCATCCTTCAGCGTTAAACCTTCTCTTTTTAGCTGATTAATGGCATCCACAAGCAGAATAGAGTTATTTACTGCAATACCGCCCAGCATGATGATTCCAATATAAGCCATGATATTGAGCGGCATGTGTAAAAGAAAAAATGCCCAAAGCGTTCCGGCTACAGCAAAGGGAATGGTTAGCAATACGGTAAACGGATGAATTAGCGATTCAAATTGCGAAGCCATTACCATATACACCAGGATAATGGATAGTACAAGTGCAAAACCGAGGCTCGACATAGCATCCGAACGTTTCAATTCTTCGCCCGTAACATTTATCTGGTATTCGGCAGGTACGGTAATGGTTTGTAGTTCCTTCTGCACTTTGGCTATCACTTTATCGTATGCCAGAGTACCCTGAATATCGGCCGTTACAGTACCAATACGGTTCTGATTGCGCCGGAGCAACTGCTTTGGAGCGTTGCTTTGTTCAATCTTCGCAACTTCATAAAGCGGCACATCGGTAGTTCCACTCTTCAGCATGATAGCATTGAATTGCGAAAGGGTAAGTTCGGGAAGCCGCACAACAATATCGTTTAACTCGCCAGCATTGTCGAATTTACCGGCGTTCTTACCCACCAACAGATCTTTGAGCTGTCCGGCAATATTATCGGGGGTTAGATTGTACATAGAGGCTTTAAACTGGTCGATACGCACATCAATTTCAGGAGCACCCGCTTCGATACTTGTTTTCAGGTTGTATATCTCCGGTAATACTGCCAATTTTTGCTTTATTTCAGTAGTTAACTGATCAAGCACTTCCATATTTTTTCCTTTAACCTCAACGGTTATAGGAGGCTCGTCGGTACCCAGCGTAGATTGCAACGATGTTTCGTCTCTTGTAATATTAATTTCAATTTCCGGAATAGCCGACAACTCCGAACTAATCTGTTCTATAAGGGATTCGGATTGGTTAAGTGCTTCTTTTTTAAGACTTACCTTTATTACGGCAGTGTTTTCATTCTGAAAGACAGATTTTTCGCTTACTGAGCTTTCGTCGGGTCCAGATTGACTATATATAACCTCGGCTTTATCGCCAAGTATATCGTGGAGTATCGATTCAACGTTCTTTACGTACCCGTCGGTTCGCTGCAACATTGTTCCTTCCTTCAGTTTTATTTCAATACTAAATTCATTACTTCCGCTCTTTGGGATAAACTCACTGCCTAAAAACGGAACGATGAAAGCGGTTGCTGCAATAAGCAGAAAAGCGACCGTTACAACCAAACGGCGTTTGTCAATTATAGTGGATATAAGTCTCCCATACCATTCGAAATGCAGGGAATTGGTGATTTTTATCGGGCGGTTTTTATAAAAAGAATGATAAAGCATAGGTGTGAAAAGGATCGTCACCACGATGGAAGCCAACAGCGAATAGGTTACCGTCCATGCCTGATCTTTAAACAAAGCTCCTGAAGCGCCATGCAAGTATACTATGGGCAAAAAAACCACAATACTAGTTAAGGTTGAAGAGATTATAGCACCTCCAACCTCAGATGTTCCTTTAATTGCAGAATCTTTAACCGAGAAGCCTAATTCCCGGTTTCGGAAAATATTCTCCATTACAACCACGGCATTGTCCATGAGCATTCCCACACCCAGAGCCAATCCTCCCATTGTCATAATATTTAAGGAGAGCCCGTTGAAATACATAAGGTTGAACGTGGCAATAATTGAGACAGGTATCGTTAAGCTGATTATCAAAGTTACGCCTATATGACGCAGAAAAATAAATAGAACAATCATAGAGATGATAGCCCCAATAAGAGCAGACGACTTGAGTTCGGAAATAGAGCTCTGAATAAACTGACCTTCGTTTTGAATTTCGGCAAAATGATAACCTGGTAACGATTTTTTGATCTTTTCCAGCGAAGTATTCATTTGGTCAACAGCCTTAACCGTATTATAACTGGTTTCCTTGTAAATGGCAAGGCCCATACAACGCACGCCGTTTACGCGAACAATATTGGCAGGCTTTTTATTTACAAAAGCTACATTGGCAATTTCTTTGAGAAATATGGGTACACGGTTAACATTGGATGTCTGTTTAGATGGAGCGGCCGCCGTTGACCCATTACCGGAGGAAGCCGATTGCTTAAATCCCACTACCAACGACTCTATATCTCTTTCGTTCGATATAAGGGCTGAGCCTTTTATGATATAGCGTTTACCCATTTCCACAATGCTTCCACCCGATACGTTCCGGTTCATACTCGTTATCTGCTGAACCAGGTTATCGGCCGTAAGTCCATAAGCGTTGAGTCTGTATGGGTCTGTTTCTACCACAATTTCCTTTTCCTCAATTCCAGTGAGTTTAACATCGGCAACACCTTCAAGACGTATCAGTTCGTTGCGGATATAGTTCTCGCCTACCTTGCGAAGTTCGTTCATATCCTTTACTTCGGGGTTATACACAGCTACAAGCATTACCGGCGAAGCGTTGGGGTCGTGCTGTGTAATCCGGAAATCCTGAATATCTGAGTTCTGGCTGTATTGGGTAAGTGCTTTCTGAATATCGAGGAACGCTTCGTCCATGTCGGTTCCCCAGTTAAATTCGACGGTAACACGCGCCGATCCCACCATACATACCGACGAAACCTGTGAGACGCCTTTTAGCGCCATAACCATGGACTCCATTCCGTCA
Organism: Bacteroidales bacterium; assembly: GCA_036261135.1. GTDB lineage: Bacteria > Bacteroidota > Bacteroidia > Bacteroidales > JAAUTT01 > JAAUTT01. The sequence goes on along the minus strand of DATALJ010000112.1, from coordinate 3,657 downwards.
ACAAACTGTTTTTCGATTTCTTCAGGGGGGCGTTCGCCCGATTTTAGCTCCACGAATATACGCGGCGAATTTATCTCAGGAAACAGCTCTATATTCAGTTTTGTAAGCGAAATATACCCCAGAAGCAGCACTCCCGTTACAATCATGGTCATAGTAACAGGAAACTGAACTGCAAATTGTACTATTTTTCTCATTAGCAAAGGGTTATTTCATTTCTTTAACTTTGGAACGGTCGCGCAATGTTTCGAAGCCACCCACCACGATCCGATCCTTCATATTGAGCCCGGACACAACCTGTACTTCCTTCGGATTCTCAAGTCCCAGGCGTATAACGCGCTCGTAGGCAATTCCTTTTTCGACAATAAACACGGTGTTGCCATTTTGCTTATTAATTATCACCTCTTTAGGAATGACAATGGTTTGACTGGCCGAAGCGATTACGATTTCTCCTTTTGCAAACATGCCGGGCCGCAATTTAAGATCGGCATTGTTTATCATTACCAGCCCTTTGTATGCGCGCGAATCGGATTCAATAGCAGGCGATAGTTGTGATATGGTGCCATTAAGCGTGTCGTTTGGCAAAGCATAATTTGTAATACGCACCTGCTGTCCGGCTTTGGTCGATTCCATTGTTTTCTCAGGAAGACTAACCTCCATGATGAGTTTACTGTAGTCCATAATCTTTGCAAGCTGTGCATTCTGGTCAATTTTTACGCCCTGGGTAAAATAAGGCAAATCGACCAAAACTCCCGAAAATGGAGCCCTGATGTGCATCTTGGCCATACGAAACAACGCATCATCATAACTATATTTTGCATTGATGTAGTTAATTTCGGAATTTTTGACATCGGTAAGTGTGGCACCGCCTTTATCGTAGAGCGATTGCTGCTTTTCGTACACCTGCTTTGTAATATCCAGGCTTATCTTGAGTGAGCTGAGTTTGATGTTGTTCTCATACTCCTTATCTTCAAGTGTAATAATCTCGTCACCTTCGCGAACGCGATCGCCCAAGGCAAAGGGACGTCCGGTGGCCGGATTTTTCTGAAGCACATAACTCCCAGCCATCTCGGCTTTGAGCTGAACTTCTTTTACAGGTTTAACACTGCCGGTTATTTCGATATACTTTTCAATGGAGCGAGGTTGAATATCCCGCACAATAACGGGTATGGTAATGTCTTTCCCCTGATCCATGCCGGGCTGTTTACAGGCAGTTGTAAGGATGAAGGGTAACAGAAATAAAATTGCCTTTTTCATTGGAAATTATTTTAAGTAGTTATTGATCTGATGGATAAATTATTTATTTTCAATATTCGCTTGCATTTCGGTTGGTACAAAGCTAGCATCCCTTTCAAAATCCCATAGCGACTGAATTTTAAGATTCAGCAATTCCAGTTTATAGCTAATCAGGCTGTTGGTAAGGTTCATCTTTTTCTCCGAAAGCTGGTTCTGGAACAGATTGAGGTCCATACCCGTAAGGTCGCCGTTTTTATAGCGTTCCAGATTTATTTCGTACGTTAGCTGGGCATTTTTTTCGTTTTGCTTTTCTATTTCTATCTGCATATCAAGGTTAAGAAGGCTTCGGTACGATTTCCGGATACCTATTTCAATGTTTGTGCGTTCGATAGCCATATTTATCTCTTGTATTTTAATACCAGCCTCGGCTGCCTTAATGCGCGATTTTCTTTCGCCCCAGTCGTAAAGCGGAATGTTTAATTTTACTTCAACTCTCGGGCTGCGTGTAGGATGATCGTAAATATTAGGGAATCTCTCGTTTTCTCCGAATAAACCTACGGATAAATCCAGATTACCAGCAAATTCGTTGGTCGATCTGGCTCTGGTTAAGTCGTTCTGGCTATTTTCGATGTTGATTCTTCGTTGTTTCAGTTCCATCCGGGTTTCCAAACCATTCGTAATGGCTTTTTCGAGATTTACATTTACCTTGGTAAAAGCGGTGTCCGCAACAATATCGAATTCTTCGCTGAGCGACATCCCAATATATTGACGGAACTGATCTTTAGCATTATCCAGATCTACCTGCTGGTTCTGCACATTCGATTTACTGGTTGCCAGATTTAGCTCTGCCTGAAAAAGCTCTTCCTTAGCCGAGAGTCCGCCTTCAACCTTGCTTTTAATAATATCAAAGCTGGTCTGGCGGTTCTTTAAATCTTCCTGAGCAATGGCTAAAGCCATCTGAATCTGATATACCCTGTAGAACAAATCGCTTACCTGCTTTTCGAGGTTTAGGCGTTGTATAGAATAGTCCAACGTGGCATTTTCCAGTGCAAGCTTAAGCTCTTTGATCTGCATTTTAATTTTGTTATAGGTAAAGAGCGGCTGTGTAAATTGTAGAAACAGATTATTATTATAGCCTTTGTTTACGCTATTGCTATACGTGCTAAACGCATCCTGATATTCCAGACGATTCGTGAGCGAAATCCGTCCGTCAGTAAGAACAATAGGTTGCGAAACAATCAGGTTTCCGTAAATCTTTTTTGTTTCGCTGGTACTCCAGGTTGAGAACATATTGTTGAACGACCGGCTTTGCTCATAATAAAACGGTGTAAGCTCAAACTTAAAGAGCGACTTGGTTGTAGCCTGCATCGCTTTTAGGTTTTCACTGTTCACGGTCATGTTCAGCTCCGATTGCATGATTTGCGGGCTATTCTTGATGGCAATATCCAGAGCTTCTTCCAGCTTCAATGTTTTTTGGGCAAATACGGATGTACCTGCAATAAACAAGATGGAGCATAGACTTCCCAATAGCCAGCTTTTGCGTCCACCTGTGGGGCTTTGTTTATTTAACTTCATTCGGTTCATTGGATTCATATTAATCCTGATCATTAGTAATTGTATTTATTTCTCATTTCACTTTTACCCATTTTACAGCATCGGCGAAGATCATATCACCTTTGCTTTTGTTGGATAGTTCTACCCTGGCAGTGTCGCTGAAAGTGAAAGTGCCTAGGTAACTCCATCCTTTATCAATATTCTCTGTCGGCAGATTGATCTTTTCCTGGCCACCATCGTGATATACTACCAGATTATAATCGGAAGCCTTCTTGTTCCTATACCAACCAAAATTGATTTTATTTATATAAAAATAAACTTCATAGAACCCAACAGGCAGCTTGGCTTTCCATGTTGCTTTTCTTTCGCCATCACCAGCCCGTGTGTAATACGCAGATCGAATACTTTGTCCATAAAAATCGGAATTCAGCACTGCCTTCCATTCACGATCAGGATCCCAATACCGCACATAGGCATACTTGGAACCCACATTCTTCCTTTTTATAAGCGATTTCAGGAATGCCTGATTGGTTACCTGCTGAATAGAAAATCCTTTGTCCTCATTATCTACAACATACTCTCCCTCAGTCAACTGCGACGTCATGAAAGGAACTTTGCTAACAGTATTAAAAACAGGTACATTCCGTATTTCATCAAAACCAGGAAAGTCGTACGAAATATTATTGGGCAGATTTTTGGAAATATGGGTCTCTATGGACATGCGCCTGGGCTGTACCGCAAACACAAAGCCGGCCTCGTAAGACGATTGCGCCGGAATATACAAACTGCGCGAAAAATCCGTATTAAAGTTATCATCCCACCAACCTTCATTTTTTCGATTGGGATTGGTTTCTTCAATGTTAACTGTAG
>DATALJ010000097.1:0-2400 GCA_036261135.1 Bacteroidales bacterium | reverse complement strand
AGATGAATCGTTATCCGGATAGTAAGATGTAAGCTGTGTCATCCATACCTTGGTAGCAGAAGGTGCAATCAGCCCAAATCCGGGGACACCCCATTCCCAGTTGGGAACAGGTCCGCTCTGAGGTATCCATAATCCTCCGTTGCTTTCAAATTTTTCTACATGAGCTGTAGCGTAGGTAGGTTGAACGTATAAAATGGTATTAAAAGCATCATTGGCTTTGTCATCGTCACCTGACATATTCGTGGAAACATACAGGTTGTAAATATTAGGTATGGAAAGGTTTGCTTTTTTTTTAAAGGTGTAAATAACACTTTCACCTACTCCGATTGATTGCTTTAGTGTATCCCTGATGATGGTGGTTTTACCATCCAGTGAATATTCCAAGGGTATACTGGACAATGATGCTTCTTGTCCATAATTTTTAATTTCAACTGTTATCGCTTCATTACTGGTATAACCGCAACCATTTTTCGGAGTAATAATACGGCTGATTCCTACATCTTTCAGTACATTCTTCCCCGTAATCATAAAGTCATCTATATTCCAGCCTGAAAGCTGCCAGTAATCATTTGTTGCGCCAAGACTGAACATCACTTTTACCTGGCTTTTACGGGCTGCAAATTCAGTAATATCTATTTCATGCAGTATCCAGGTATCATCCAGGATCATGCTGCTGTTAGTCCATGCAGTTTGCCAGGTAGCACCGCCATCCGGACTTATCTTTATAAAAGCTTCATCGTTAACCCCAATGTTGAGATGACGCATATATCGGATTGTCAGGTCGTTCTTATAGGAAAAGTCAAAACTCTGAATTGTGGTGGCATAATCCTGATCTCTGTTGATCAGCATTTCATAGTCTCCGTTGTAATTTCCCAAGCCGGTAAGATCGGTTCCGATAATATTTGTGCCGCTATATGCCTCATCAGGATCGGAATTGCCTTGCGATCCGCCAAGTCCCATAGGACTCCCGTGTTCAAACTCACCTCCAAGATTCCATTTCAGCTCCCCTTCAAAATCATCTGAAACCAGAGTTTGAAGAATGGTTCTGGATCCCTCTGGTGAAATGTCTGTGGCAGGATATGTACTCCCGTTAATATTGATGCTGTTGGCCTGAAATTTGGCGTCAACGGTATCACGGTGGGTTGCCAAAGATTCAATATCGTAAGTGACCCATAAATAAGAATAGCCTAGCGGCAGGTCGTAATTCAGATTGCTTAACACAGCCTTCCCGGAAACAAAGGACGCACCTGATCCAACTTGTGTGTCGGTATTGAATTCTGCATCCCGGGTATAGAAGAGTTTTACACCAGAAGGCTTAATATCAACATCATTGGCATTTAATGAACTTACAACCATTGAATTCAACGGGAGTGTTCCGGAATTACCAATTACCTTTACCTTTACCTTTAGCACCGGATTGTTGTTGGTTCCTGAGGAAACTGACCCAACTTCGGCTTGTTGAACCGAAATTTCCGACAGGCTCTTGGGCAGGACTCCGGTTTCAATAATACGGATATCATCCACACAAGTACCCCAGCCCCAATTGGTAATTCCTTCAAATGCCAGATAATAATCTCCCGAAAGATCATTCTCGGGAAGTACAAGGATGCGTTCAACCCAACCGGTGGTGGCTTCAGTGTATGACCGAAGCAGGGTCCATGGCTTGTTGATGCCGCTTTTATAATAGACCTTTAAATTGTCATGTTTAATATTATCTTGGGTGTGCTGCCAATCCATCTGAGCATGAAAAAAATGCAATTCAGGCTTTATGGCAAATTCAAGCGAAGTGATTTTTTTGGTAACAAGTCTGGTAGCCTCATTATTCATACTTTGGTAAAAGAACAAGGCATTTTTTACGCCCCCATGAGCAGCTATAGGTTTGCGGGTATTTGGGATCTCCGGCGAAGTGGTAGAACCTCCGTTCTCATATCCCCAACTAATAGCACCCTTTACAAACTCTTCCTGCCAATTGAATGGAATCTCACCGGACTCAAAATCCTCTGAAAACAGAACAGCCTGACCATACGAACCTGATATATAACAAATTGCGCTGAATATTGTAAATAGTAGTTTTGTTTTCATAACAGAAAGGTTGAGTTTGATTTTTCAATTTTTACGTAATTCAGTTTTTTTAGTTCTATTTTCCACCAACAAATGAAACCGGATGACCAACATAGATTCCTTAAAGGACAAACAGCAACCTTTGCCTGCTAAATTTCGTAAAAAGAAGCATATTTTCGCTAGAATGAAAATCCGATTTATACCCATTCTTCTGTTACTGATGGTATTTTCATATGCCAAATCCCAGACAGACACCTTGTTCTGGTTTGCTGTGCCATATGCAACAACCAGCCATGACGGGCCTACAACCGCTGTGCTTACTCTTTCAGCCACTGATCC
>DATALJ010000096.1:0-23639 GCA_036261135.1 Bacteroidales bacterium | reverse complement strand
GGTCGTACATATCCCATGTTTTAATTCCTAACGCTTCACGGCCGTTGAAAGCAGTCCATGGATCGGGTGTTTTAAACCGGGTAAGATCAAGCAAACCCTCATCAACAATGGCCAGCGTATAAGTCATGGGCTTATTGTTCTTTTCGTTCACCTTAATAACCGTTTCTTTTTCAGGTTCCATAACATCTGTCATCGTAATTACAGGTTGAATGTGTGATTCAGGATTATCAACCTTTAAGGGAATTACCCCATATAACCGCAATGGAAGATCATTCTGCACCTGACCATGCGGTTGAATGAGCGAAATATGAACATACACATTCGGCGCCATTTTCTCTGTAACATCAATGGTAACCTTAGTTTCGTTTCCGGTTGATGTCTCCCACCAGGCCTTGAGAATTTCAGATCCTGTTTCGAGCGAAACCAGTAACCGACTGTTAGGAGAAGTAGGAACGATAAGTGTTGCCTTCTCTCCAACTTTATAGGACTTCTTATCCGAGCTGAATGACAACATGGAAGCACCTGAAGCATCGCCTCTATCGGCGCGGCCACGCCACAAGGGCCAATCGAAGTAAACGACATTACCTGTACTGTGTCCACCTTTCGGATCGGATACAACAACCAGGTAGCGACCCCATTCAGGATAATTAAGCCGGTACTGAACTTTTGCCTTGCCATTAATGGTAGAAACTACCTTTGAGAAAACAGGTGAATGATAGGTACCGCTCATATAATTGGCAACCTCGTCCTCATCGGAATTCCACCACCAGCGCCATTCAAGCTTATAAATTTTAACCTCCAGATTCTGCGCATTCACAGGCTTGCCATTGGAATTGACAGTAACAACATCAAAGAACTGCGCGGTGTCGGTATTTAAATATCCGTAGTTTCCTTCGGGGCATTTCAAACCAACATAGGTTTTATATGGCGAGTAGCTTACCGTGTATTTATCGATACTGAAATCGCCACCCGGCTCGAAAACACGTGTAACAAAATTTGCACGCAGCATTCCGGGTGCCGTATTACCAACGGAAATACCGGCATCCACAGAAGCATTCCCATCGTTGTCAATGCTTCCATCGAACACGGTTTGCTCTTCAGTTTCGAATTTCTTGGAAGGATTAGAAAATACATAACCATCGAAGCCTTTAAAACCCGTAGAGGTAGAAGATAGCGTAACCTTGATATTGGTTTTCATATTGCGTGCCGGAGCTCCGTGTAACCATTTCACATTCAAATCGGCATGCTGGTTATCGGCAGTTAAAATTTCATTATCGAAATTAAATAATATCTTTAAACGATTGGGTTTAACTGTTTCTATTTTAAGAGTTTTTGCAAATACCACAGATCCAACCCGGATATTAGCCTGCCAGTTACCGGTTGGATCGTTTTCGCCGGTTTTAAAAGAGAACAGATAAAACCCATTTTCGCCAGACGTTTTCGTTATTTTCTTAAAAAGCTTTCCTTGCGGATTGATTATTTCCAGATTTATAGGATGGTTATCGGGGATCTTTTTAAGTTTATCATCAAGTACAAAAGTGAGGTAAACTGTATCGCCAGGTCGCCATACACCACGTTCGCCATATATAAAACCTTTCAGGCCTTTCTGAACGAGCTCACCGGATATATCAAAATTGCTCAGCGATAAAGCACTACCATCATCTATACGCAAGTAACCCCGTTGATCGCCATTTTTGGCTATGATCAGGAACGGCTTGTGCTTGGTGGTAACTGTGCAGAACCCATCGCCATCGGTAGTTGCAGAGCCAATAACCTGCTTCTGATAATCGTACACTTCAATGGTGGTTCCGCTTACCGACTTGGTTGTGAGCAGATCGGCTACAGCAAAGGTGTAGTTATTATTGGTGTTTCCCTTAGCAATAATCCCCAGATTAGAAGCAAGGATATTCCGGGTAACCCGTCGGTCGTTGTCCATGTAATAGGAAGAAGAGCAGGGATCATCTCGCTTTTCCCAATCGTATCCATTTCCGTAATCATAGTAATCGTCGCCATAATAGTAGCTGTTGCTATAATCCCAGGCAGATTGCTCATTTTCGAGGTCCTCATTATCCAAATCCTGGAATGTAGTCATATTTTTGTCATCCGCACCTTCTTCCTCTCCATCGCAAGGGTAAGTAGAATATTTCTTCTTAATAGAAAACTCAACGCGATAAATGGCTCCAGGTTCCTGTTTAATTAAGCCGGATAAATCGATGGAAAAAGTATTCCACTTGTTGTATACAATGGGTTTATCAACCCCCAAGCGGATGGTTTTCTTTAAAATCAATCGCCCGGCACGTTTCAGTTCATAATTTCCATCGAGCTGATTTACCTGAAGAAACTGCGTAACGTTACTCTCGTAAATCTTAATAATACGAAGATCCACAGCCTTGAGATTAACCGCTTCGAAAGGCAGAACAAGTCCTTTAGAGTCGGGAAGTATTACACCCTTCCCCTTTAAGCGAACAGCAGGTTTAATGCTTTCGAAAGTAACCTGAAAAGTTTGCCTTTCCTTCATTTTCGCACCAGCAACATTCTTAATGCCTTGTTCCACATTTATAGTGGCCGATCCCGATTGTCGGGTAGCCGGAAATGCTTTCACTTCAACCCCATTTACTTCAAATGTAAAATCGCAACCATCCATGTGAATTAAACCTTTCAATTCCTGTTTCGAATCAATTGGATCCGAAAATCTTATGGAAACATATTGATCGGGTTCCTGAATCACTTTGGCATCAATCGCAAAAAAGTCATAAATAGAAGGAATTTTAACCATTACCTTATCCGAATTTTTAGCACCTATCTTGTCTCCATCCCACTTAATCCAGACCTCCGAGGCTTCCTCGCCACGCTGTACGCTATCAATCCTGAACTGATGTTCATTGTTCTCGACGGCATGTATCCACGAAATACTTAATTTACGGCCATCCTGGGTAGCTTCAACCATTTGCTCAATGGCTAATTCGTCGGCCCGGTCGGCAGTTAACAGTTTACCGGAAACGTTATTCCATTTCAGATCTGTTAAAGAGTAAGGTTGGTAACCATCCACTTCAACAGAAACGGCCTGCTCTATGGTTTCGAAATCGAATTCGAAATTTTTCAGGTTCCCTGGTACCTTAAATAATTTATGCAAAGCGAATTTAGCAGTATAGGATTTTCCGTGTTTCAGCGGCTTTTCGGGACGAAACTCGATAGTGCGACTATCGATCCAGTAAGCAGCACCATCAATTGACGGAGAAAAAGAAAAAAGCTTCTCATCCACAGGGGTGTTAAGCTCCACACCGCTGGTTTCCTTAACAAATTCAATGCGGATAGTTGAATACGCCGAAATACGGCCAGATGTAAAAGCCGCAATGTACTCCCTGAAAGCAGGGTCAATTTCGTGTCGTTTGGTGCATGATTTAAAGACAAAGAACAACATAGCCAGAACCAAAATTCCGGCGCCTGCGTAGTAATAAATTTTTCGCTTCATAAAAAAGTAAGGGTTTGGAGTGGTTAAACGTTTAAAAATTATTCCGGATGAAGAAAGAAGCGGTTGTCATTTCACTAAAATACGCCCCCGGCCACATCAAAATCGGGAAAAATAACTCTGATAAAAAGGGATTGCTCCCAACTATCGAATTTAATGAATATTAGTAAAGAATAATGAATCTTTGAAAAAAAATTATCATTTCGCTGGAACAACGTTTTTGGGGCAACTACGTTTACATGATTGAAAATCGGTAAAGTTCAAACTTTCAGACTTTTTATTTGTATTTTTGTTGTAAATATGAAGTGTATTATGAAGGCGCTTAGGAATTTGTGGAAGAAAACAAGGAGCAGGATACTACTATTGGTGGGAATTATAGGATTGGCATTTGGCACATACTCCTTTGTTGATAAGGATTTCAAACTGCTAAAAAGTCTCGATATTTATTACACCCTCTTCAGGGAATTGAATCTGTACTATGTGGACGAAACAGATCCCGAAGATCTTGTAAGAACAAGTATAGACGGCATGCTCGAGTCACTCGATCCGTATACGGTTTTCATTCCCGAATCAGACCTCGACGAATATGAATTTATGACAACCGGCGAATATGCAGGAATTGGTGCAATGATCAGGAAGATAGGGCCCCAAATAATTATTTCCGATATCCTGGAAAACAATCCCGCACAAAAAGCAGGCATAAAAATTGGTGATATTCTGTTGGAAATAAACGGCCATTCAGTTTCGTCGAAAAGTTCATCGCAAATCAACGATCTATTTAAGGGAGAGCCCAACTCAACCATTGAACTCACGCTGGAGCGACCGAATAATCCCAAACCTTTCAAAAAAACAATGATACGGGAGCAAATTACGGTAAGCAATGTTCCCTATTATGGCATGGTGAGCCCAACCGTCGGTTTCATAAGAATTTCGAATTTCACGATCAACGCTCACGTTGAAGTTAAAAACGCCTTAATCGCTTTGAAAAGCCAGGGTGCTGAAGGAATGATACTCGACCTGCGCGGAAACCCCGGCGGACTTTTAATTGAGGCTGTAGATATAGCGAATCTGTTCATCGATAAGGGTCAGGAAATTGTTCGCACCAAAGGAAAAGTGAAACAATGGGACAATATATACAAAACCCCCAGCCCTGCTACTGATCCGAAAATTCCGCTGGTAGTTCTGGTTAACCACAATTCAGCTTCGGCTTCGGAGATTGTTGCCGGCGCATTGCAGGATCTCGACCGTGCCGTAGTTATAGGTATTAAAACATTTGGTAAAGGCCTTGTGCAAACTACAAGAGAACTCAGTTACAACACGAAATTAAAGGTAACCACAGCCAAATACTACATCCCAAGCGGACGCTGCATTCAAGCATTAGATTACAGCCACCGCGATGCAGAAGGGAAAGTAGGATACATTTCGGACACGCTCATTCATGAGTTCTCGACAAGGACGGGCCGTAAAGTCTTCGATGGAGGGGGAATAAATCCCGACATTACCATGCAAAACGAACCCATCAGCCGTATTGTGCTGAATCTTTATTCACGAAATTATTTATTCAATTACGCTACCCTGTATTTGATAAAACACGATTCAGTAAGTCGTCCTTCAAACTTCAGATTTACCGATCAAGACTTTGCGGATTTCAGCGCTTTCCTTAAGAAGAGTGATTTCGATTACCAAACCGAAACAGAAGAGGCCTTAAGCAAACTAAAAAACATAGCCGAAAAAGAAAAATACTGGGAAACATCGAAAACTGAGTTTACCGCACTTAAAGAAAAACTTAAACACGATAAGGACATCGACCTGCAAAACAATAAACAAGAAATTACAGACATGCTGAAAGAAGAAATTATGAGCCGGGTATATTTTCAAAAAGGAAGAATTGAAATATCCCTGCCCTCGGATCCTTTTATATTGCAGGCATTGGATGTGTTAAAGAATCCGACTTTATATTCCGGCATACTAGCGGGAACCTACAAACCTTATTTGGCCGAAAGAAGCCCAATCAAATAATAAAGTTCAAACAATTACTAAAGTTTTACTTTAATTAACACATATAAAAATTTTAACAAAACCTTTAAATATGAGAAAGCTTTTATTTATTACCTTAATTTCAACCTTGGCATTCACCAGCTGCGTAAAAGATGATGATGAACAGTCATACGAAGCAGAAGTAACAATTGCCGGAACCAAAACTACCATCAGCGATTTGATGTTTTACACCTTCAAGAACGGAGAAAGTAAGTACTACAATATTACGAGTTCCAATGATTATAATGAAAATAGCAGCATTTCTATTTACCTATTAAATCCTGCGCCTGGAACCATGGCTTTTGGAGAGGATAACGCAATTAATATTACTATTGATTCTGATAGCTATTATTCTACAACAGGAAGTTTCACCATCACAGAAGTCAGTGAATCTTTTGTATCTGGAAGTTTTACAGGGAAATTCAGAAATGGTAATACAGAAATACAAATAAGCGGAAGTTTCAGCGCCGAATATAAAAGTGGTTTGAACTAAATTAACATAGCTCGATCAAAAAATTATTATTGGGTTGACGCGTTTTATGACAGCGCGTCAGCTCAATAATATCAATCCACATCTGACCTCTCAATTAGTACTACGCAAACAAAAGAGAATACTACCCGTGAGACTCCAGCCAGTTATTACCAATCCCAGCTTCTACCAATAAAGGCACATCAAGATTCACCGCTTCCTGCATTTCTTTAATAACCAAGTTTTTCACTTCCTCAGTTTCCGGTTTATACACATCAAACACCAATTCGTCATGTACCTGAAGAATCATCCGCGAGCGTAAACCGCGTTCCTTAATAGCGTTATGAATATTAATCATTGCTAGTTTAATGATATCGGCGGCTGAACCCTGAATAGGCGAATTAATGGCATTTCGTTCGGCCATACCGCGTACTGTAGCGTTTCGCGAATGTATATCCGGCAAATAGCGGCGGCGGCCCATAATCGTTTCCACATATCCTTTGCCACGCGCCACAGCAATACTTGCATCCATATATGCTTTCACTGACGGGAAATTTTTAAAATATCCTTCAATAAGTTCTGCTGCCTCCTTGCGGGGAATATTTAACCGCTGCGATAAACCAAATGCAGAAATACCGTAAATGATGCCAAAATTTGCAGTTTTAGCTTTGCTCCTCATTTCGCGGGTTACCTCCTCAGGCAAAATACCATAAATTTTGGCAGCAGTAGAAGTATGGATATCGGCATTCTGAATAAAGGCTTCAATCATGTTCGCATCCTTACTAAAATGCGCCATAATCCGCAACTCAATTTGAGAATAATCGGCTGACAACAAAACAAATTCATCGCTTGTAGGAACAAAAGCTTTACGTAGTTCGCGTCCATTTTCGTCGCGTATAGGAATGTTCTGCAAATTAGGATCAACAGAGCTCAAGCGACCAGTTGCAGCGATGGCTTGGTTATAAGAAGTATGGATCCGGCCAGTACGCGGGTTAATCATACGCGGCAAAGCTTCAACATACGTATTGAGTAGCTTCATTAAGCCCCGGTACTCAAGAATTAAAGGAATAATCTCATGTTTACTGATCAGTTGAGTTAGCGTTTCCTCACTGGTAGAATATTGCTTGGTCTTGGTCAACTTCACATTTTCGTCAATCTTCAACCGCTCAAATAATATATCGCCCATTTGCTTTGGCGAGGAAATATTAAATTGAACACCAGCTAACGTATAGATTTTCGATTCGATAGCGAGAATCTGTTCACGTAAAACTACAGCATAATCAGTCAAAGCCTTAGTATTGATATTCACGCCGGTATACTCCATTTCAGCCAGCGTATAAATAAGCGGCATTTCAAGGGTTCGGGCTAGCGAATCGAGATTAAAACCCGTTAACTCAGGTTCGAGTCTTTCTTTGAGCTGGTAGGTAATATCAGCATCTTCGGCTGCATACTCCTTTATCTTTTCGATGCTTACCGAACGCATGTTTAACTGGCCGCGACCTTTCTCCCCAATCAATTCCTCAATATGTACAGGGGTATAACCCAGGTAAGTTTCCGAAAGGTAATTCATGTTGTGGCGCTGCTCCGGCTGAAGAATATAATGTGCCAGCATGGTATCAAAAACTTCACCTTTTACTTCAATTGAATAATTCTTAAGAATTAAAATATCGAACTTTATATTCTGACCAATTTTTCCAATCCCTTCACTTTCAAAAATCAATTTAAACCGGGATACCAACGTACATGCTTGGGCGTGATCAGCAGGAACCGGAACATAATACGCCACGCCGGATTCCCATGCAAATGACATACCAACCAGTTGCGATTGAATCACATTCAAACCTGTAGTCTCTGTATCAAAACAGAATTCGGATACCAAAGAAAGCTTCTGAACCAAATCGTCGATTTCCTGAGGTGTATCAACCAATATATAGTTGTGCGGTACATCCCTGATGGTTTTGAAAGTAACTTCGGGTTTGGCCGGAGCTTCAGTTGCAGGCGGTAAATCAAAAAGCAAACTTTGCTGAGCAACAGGAGCAGGTTTTGGAGCAGAAGCCTGAGTTACAAAACCTCCCAACCTACTCATAACCCGTTTTTCAAGCGTTTTAAAATTGAGACTTTCGAAAAGAACACGTATGGCTTCCATATCCGGAGCACACATTACCAGTTCCTCTTCATTTACACTCAAAGAAATGGTGGTTGCAATGGTAGCCAGCTGCTTGGATAACAATATCTGCTCTGCATTATTAATTATGATATCCTGAAGTTTCCCTTTAAGTGAAGAAGCACAGGAAATAACATTTTCAACTGTTTGGTATTCCTCAATCAGCTTCATGGCTGTCTTCTCACCTACACCGGGAGCCCCAGGAATATTATCAGACGAATCGCCCATTAAAGCTAAAATATCGATAAACTGTACCGGATCCTTCAACTTAAAATCAGTGCAGGCTTTGTTCTTATCAACCAGTTCAATTCCAGAGCCCGATCGGCTTGGTTTATAAATAAATATGTTATCCGATAAAAGCTGGATATAATCCTTATCGGGCGTCATCATGTATACCTTATAGCCATCGCGCTCCCCTTTTTTCGCCAGCGTTCCGATTACGTCATCGGCCTCGAACCCGTCAATTTGAATAATAGGAATACAATATGCCTTAAGGATTTCTTTGATATAGGGAATCGATTTCTTAATATCCTCGGGCATTTCCTCGCGGTTTGCCTTATACTCAGGGTACATCTCATGCCTAAAATTTGGTCCGGCCGGATCAAAAGCCACAGCTACATGAGATGGTTTTTCCTTGGAGAGTAACTCCTCCAACGTATTTACAAACCCGAATATACAAGAAGTGTTTAAACCTCCTGCATTGAACATAGGAGTACGCAGAAATGCGTAGTACGATCTATATATCAACGCATAAGCATCGAGCAAAAAAAGTCGTTTTTCTTCGGCCATACTAAAAATTTTAATCGTACAATTTAGGAGTAATAATTAAAGAGAGCAAAAGAATTATTGAAGAATCAGGGAACGCCTTGTTCTTTGGAAAAACACAGAAAGAAAAGCCCACGGAATAATTATAAATACTGACTTTAAGAAGTCGAACCGATCAATTTTCAGGACCTGAGAAACCAGAAACAGGATTAACAAAAGAAACAAGCAAATAACGGATGCAAGACAATAATTCTTTAACAGTTCAATTTGAGGAACTGCCAAATCATCAATTCCCATGAGTTTAAAGAATAGTACAAACGAAAACACCAGGTAAATCAAGGTAACTACAATCCAACCAGTCCAAAAGAAAGATTCAATAAGCCGTTGGGGTAATAAAAATCCAAACAGAAGAAGTAAAAAGAGAAAAGCAAAAACAAGAGCAAAAGTAAGTGAGAGCTGATGCTGATCGTAATATTTCACCAAAATACGCCACAGAATAAGCACGGTTACAAGACTCAAAGCAGAATTCAACACTTTCAGCGCGTACCAAAAGGTATAACCATTTATCCTGGAAGCTTCACTTAACGCAATTAAAATCTGAATAGTAACAAGAATCAAACATATGACATAACCAATATTCAAATACTTTAATAAAATTCGGTCGCTCATATGTATAGCTGAAGGTTGTTAAACGTTTAATTAACTCACAGAACACTTACTTACACATTCAATGATGTTTGTAAGGTTTGCATGTTTCAGGAAATAATAGGTATTTTTGCCATCGCGTTTGGAGGCAAGAACACCCTTATCCTTCAATATTCCCAGGTGGTGTGATGCAGCCGATTGTTCAATCTTAAGCAGTTCGTGCAATTCGGTAACCGATAATTGCTTTCCTTCTTCCAATAAATTCAAAATGGCAATACGAACGGGGTGTGCTATTGCTTTGAGCATTCCTGCTGCTTTTTCCAGTTGTTCAGGGGTAAGATCGTTGAAGTGCATAATTCCTAAATATTTGTAAATGCAAATATATGAAAATACGTACATTTATATATTTAAATATTTACCAAGAATATGCTTTTTGATGTTAACAGAATAACATTAACGATATATATTTGTATTTTAAAGGTAAACTCCGGAATAAAGTTGGAACAATTCAAAGCCGGAGTGCAGCGCATATTTTAACAAACAGGAAAATCATAATGGTTTCACCCGATACGATTAAGGCGCCTATTAAGGGCGAAATGGCCCGGTTCGAAGATGTATTCAAGGCTTCGATGAAAAGCAAGGTTCCTTTGGTAGACATTGTAACAAATTACATCCTCAGGCGGAAAGGAAAGCAAATGCGTCCCATGTTTGTGTTCCTTACGGCCAAGCTAAACGGTGAAATGAATGAATCATCGTATGTTGCTGCATCATTAATAGAACTATTACACACCGCATCGCTAGTACACGACGACGTAGTGGATGAATCGTACGAACGTCGGGGGTTTTTCTCCATCAATGCTTTATGGCGTTCAAAAATAGCCGTACTCATGGGCGATTATCTTTTGGCCCGAGGTTTATTGCTCTCTGTAGAAAAGAAAGCTTACGACTTACTCGAAATTGTGTCCGAAGCCGTGCGCGAAATGAGCGAAGGAGAACTCCTGCAAATGCAGCGTGCGCGAACCATGAAAACCACCCACGACCAGTATTTTGAAATCATCCGAAAGAAAACGGCCACACTGATTTCGGCTTGCACGGCCTGTGGGGCTAAGTCAGTAGGCGCATCCGACGAAGTAGTTCAAAACATGAAGCTATTTGGCGAATACGTGGGTATCGCCTTCCAGATAAAAGACGACCTGTTCGACTACCAACCCAAAGGCCTGATAGGAAAACCAACGGCCAACGATATCAAAGAAAAGAAACTTACACTACCACTCATTTACGCGTTGGAAAATTCAACGAATAGTGAAAGAAAAGAGATATTACATATTGTAAACAAGCACAATAAAGACTCAGAAAAAATTAAGCAGGTAATCGATTTTGTCAATAAAAAGGGTGGACTGGAGTTTTCGGCAAAAGCAATGCATTCTTACAAAGACAAAGCCCTAGAAATACTTAAGGATTATCCGGAATCGGATGTAAAAAACGGATTAATCGCACTGGTAAATTACACCATTGAGCGTAATAAATAGTCTGGCGAATTTATTAAAACAAAAAGCGCCTGCACTATTTTCAATGCAGGCGCTTTAACTAATATTTAGAATTTAATCCCGTGCTATTTCTCCATGATACAGAGCATCGAGGCCCATTTCTTCCTCTTCGGGTAAAACCCTTACACGCGTAATCTTGTTAATCAACATAAGCATCAAATAAGTAAAAACAAAAGCATACACTGAAGCGATCAGTATAGCACTCACTTCCTTGAAGAAGAATCCAACACCGCCAAACAACAAACCATCAGCCCCGGAAGGATTTATGGACTTGGTTGCGAAAATACCCAGAAGAATGGAGCCAATCACTCCTCCCACACCATGTACTCCCCAAACATCCAAAGCATCATCCCAATGCATTTTATTTTTTAATTTAACTGCCAGGAAACAACCCACTGAAGCAATTATACCTATAATAAAAGAAGTGTGCAAATCAACATAACCTGCAGCGGGTGTTATGGTAGCCAACCCGGCAACCGAGCCAGTAAGTAAGCCAATAAAGGTGGGTTTCTTAGGACCAAACTTCCAGTCCAGAATTAACCAGGTAACTGCTGCAACTGAAGCAGCAATGTCCGTATTAAGAAAAGCCATTGCAGTAATTCCATTCATTTGTAATTCGCTACCGGCGTTAAATCCGTACCAGCCAAACCACAACAGTGCTGTACCAATTGCCACCAAGGGAATATTGTTTGGACGCTCATGTACAACCGTTCGTTTACCAACATAAAATACCGAAGCAAGTGCAGCAAAGCCGGCTGTTGCATGAACTACAATACCTCCAGCAAAATCGAGTACACCCCATTTGGCAAGCAATCCATTTCCCCAAACCATGTGAACAAATGGATAGTAGACAAATACCTGCCATCCAACTAAGAAAAGTATGTAAGCTTTAAAGGTAACCCTATTAGCAAAAGCACCCGTAATAAGGGCTGGCGTAATAATGGCAAACATCATCTGGTAGGCAATAAATACAATCTCAGGGAAACGCTTATCGGCCGAGAAAATAGAGTCAGGCGACACATGATTTAAAAAGGCTTTATCCAGATTGCCGATGATTGCTCCTTCGCCCCCACTAAAACACAGAGAATAGCCAAAGAGAAACCAGAGTACGGTAGTCAAACCCATTGAAACAAAACTCTGAATCATTACATTCAGAATATTACGCTTACACGCCAACCCGCCATAAAAAAAGGCGAGACCTGGGGTCATAAGCATAACTAAACTTGTGGCTAAAATCATAAAGCCAGTTAAACCTGTATCTAGCATTTTGAAAGAAAAAATTAGTTATTAGTGATAAATTGAAATTTGGACGGGGCAAAAGTATAAAAAAATTCAAGTCCGCAATAAAAAGTAGGGTAATTTTTAAAATTTAGCCATAAAAACAGGACTTGCTCTTTTCAAATGAAAGTTTTATTACCGAATTTTCACATAAACTTTGAATTTTACCCCCAATTGAAAGGGGGTAAAATTCAAAAAAATTATACATTCTTTATGGACCTGAAATATCGCAAAGAAGTAAAAGAAACAGCCAGCAAAGACCCTCCGGTACTAACATTCACAAAAAGGAAAATCATCCATTTGTTTTGCAAGCCATAACCTATAGCCGCTCCAAGGCACGAAAAGAAAAGAATGAGGAAAACATATTTCAACCCTTTGATTAAATGATCGAGCGTAAATGATAATGCCACAAATAAAGATGAAAAACCCAAGAAAATAGTCCATCCCAACATATTCACCGAAAGTAGAAAAGAGTAGGGATTGGGTTGAAGAAAGTGAACGAGTCCCTCAGTTAAATTATTTTTGTATGGAAAACTTAACGCTGGTTACTTGTACAAAATAATGAATACTGGAAGTGATTGTAAATGCCAAAGCAAATAAAAGCGATATCCGTAAAAGGGGTCTCTGCTTTTCGGAGGAACAGTCGTAAAAACTATGGATGAGTAACAAGTATGCAGGTCCAAAGAAAAGCATGGCTATCTTTGCCAAATCAGCAAAGGTTTGGTTATAGGATGATATATAAGCCAGGTAATGTGGTAAGCCATTCCAGTAAAACAATGGAGACGTAACAGCAATACCAACAAAGCAAACGATCCAGGTAATAAAAAACACAAGTAAGGATATGGTACTCCAGTATCCTATTATTGAAGATAATTTTTCATAAAATAAAAATTAATAAATAGAAGAATGAAGAGTTGAATTAAAGGATTTGTCATTCCGGCGAAGGCCGGAATCCCTTAACTACGAAGCCTCATATCCTCATATAATGCTACCAAATTGCCAGGGATTCCGGCCTTCGCCGGAATGACACACCTGCTTTTAACTCCTTGCTAAAAGAAGGTGAATAATTAAAATCTGAAGGAATGAACAGGAAGCCAGTAATCCTTAGAGGAGGGAAAATTGAAACTAACACGGCAAAACGCCATGAGTAAAAGCTTGATTGAATTGAACACCTTATTAAGCGCTATAATGTATTGATGAATACGCTGCTGTAAAATAATTTCCGCAAACTTAAAGAATAAACGGGCAGAGAAAGAAGTCATTCTTTTCAATAACCGGAAACTTGCCGCAGTAAAATTGCAGGTTCTCCTCCGTATACGAGGCGATTTTTGAACAATTTCGAGCCTGTATTTTAACCGAAACTCCTGAAAAGGGTGCAACATACCCTGAACCATAAATAAAGAAAATACGGCAATGAAAATGGATAATATGTTAAACTTTGTTGACCTCATGAAGGCATAAAATTAATGAACAAAGTGTAAGACTTGGAAGAAAAGAAGGAAAAAGACTAAAAATATTGCCTATTAAATTGAATTTCAACATATTAACTGGATTCGATGGCACTTTTCAATATTTCATAACGCTTTTTACCAATAACCTGAATCAACTCTTCAGCTGAGGCGTTCTTTATTCCTGATAATGATCCGAATTTATTATATAAAGCTTCAATTGTTTTGGGTCCTAAACCTTGAACTTTCTCCAGCGATGTTGTAGCCATCGCCTTCGAGCGTTTGTCGCGGTGGAACGTAATACCGAAACGGTGTGCTTCATCGCGCATTTGCTGAATAACACGTAGTGTCTGCGATTGCTTATCGAGATAAATAGGAACGGAGTCGCCCGGGAAATAAATCTCTTCCAGTTTCTTGGCTATACCAATAACAGGAACCTTACCGCGCAAATCCAGTTTTTCGAGACTGTTCAGGGCAGCACCCAACTGACCTTTGCCCCCATCGATAACGATAAGCTGCGGCAGCGTCTGGTTTTCATCCAGCATTCTTTTGTACCGCCGAAATATGATCTCCTCCATAGAAGCAAAGTCATTGGGCCCTTCCACAGTCTTAATGTTGAAATGCCTGTAATCTGCTTTCGAGGGTTTGGCGTTCTTAAATACCACGCAGGCGGCAACAGGGTTAGTTCCCTGGATATTGGAATTATCAAAACATTCCATATGATAGGGCAATTCGGGTAAATGAAGATCCGATTTGATCTGCTCCAATAACTTCTCAGTTCTTGTCTCGGGCGTTAGCTGCGAAAGTTGTTTCTTACGCTCCAATAAATAATACTTGGCATTCCGTTCGGATAACTCCACCAATTTGCGTTTATCGCCTATACGCGGAACAACCACGGAAGCTCCCGGAATATCGTCTTCTAAAGAGAATGGCACAAGGATTTCGCGCGATACACTGCTAAAGCGCTCGCGAATATCAACAATGGCGATACTCAACATGTCTTCCTTTGTTTCTTCAATCCGCCTGACCAGTTCCAGTGTATGAGCCTGAATAATGGCGCCATTTACAACTTTAAGAAAATTCACAGCCACCATATTCTCTTCTTCTACCAACGAAAATACATCTACACTGTTAATCGAGGGATTCACAATTGCGGATTTACCTTGAAAACGTTCAAGAATTTCTATTTTTTTCTTAACAGTCTCGGCCTGCTCAAACTTGTATTCTGCGGCGTAGGTTTTCATCAAATCTTTGAGGTAACTAAGCACAGAGTGAATATTACCTTTCAGAATATCCTTAATTTGCATGATGGATTGGTCGTACTCCTCTGCTTGTTGTCCTCTAATACAGGGTGCCTTGCAATTGCCAATGTGAAACTCAAGGCAAACCTTAAACTTGCCAGCTTCAATATTTTTATCAGAAAGAGGAAGATTACATGTGCGCAATTGGAAAAGCTGACGAATCAAATCGAGTAATGTTCGCACCATAAGTGCAGAGGTATAAGGTCCGAAGTATTGAGAGCCATCTTTAACCACATTCCGCGTGGAAAAAACACGGGGAAACGGTTCCTTCTTTATACAAATCCAAGGATACGTTTTGTCGTCCTTCAGTAAAATATTATACCGTGGCTGATATTTTTTAATGAGATTATTTTCCAGTAACAGTGCATCCGACTCAGTTTCCACCACAATATAGCGGATGTCTTGAATTTTAGCCACCATCACGCGTGTTTTACCAGCTTCATGCTCCTTCTGAAAATAAGAAGATACACGCTTCTTCAAATTCCGGGCTTTACCCACATAAATAATCTGATCCTGGCTATTGAAAAACTGATAAACGCCAGGACTGTGGGGTAAATTTCGGAGGATACATTCCAGATATGATTCTCGTTCTGTCGAAGACATGGTTTTAGCTAAACAACTACAAAATTAAACAAATAAAGATGTAAACTGAAAATGGTTACTGTCGAATAATCCTTTATCGCTAAGTTTCAGCTCGGGGATTACCAACAAAGCCATAAAAGACAAGGTCATGAACGGAGCTGTTAGTGGTGAACCATTAGCCTTGGCCTTTGCGTGAAGTTTTTCGTACATAGAGGCAACCATAACTCCAGAATCCAAAGACATTAAACCTGCCACAGGCAAAGGAAGTACAAGCTGTTCATCGCAATTTACCACCGCGATTCCACCTTTATTTTCGATTAGAAGATTAATAGCGGCAACGATTTGCTCATCGTCCACACCAACAGAAATGATATTGTGGCTGTCGTGTGCCACCGTACTGGCTATAGCACCTTGCTTCAATCCAAAACCTTTAATAAATGCTACAGAAGGCGTACCGCCTGAATATCGGTTAACAACAACAATCTTCAGTACATCATGGGATGTATCAGAAGAAAGAAATTCGCCGGTTTGGGTATTTTCGATTTGCAGATTTTTAGTCAGCAGCTCGCCATCGATTACACCTATAGCTTTGAATGAAGAATGCTGATTGGAAACACGAATATCCAGAACCGAAAGTGGAGAAACATTAAACCGGTTGACAGGAACAACCGCCACAGGCTCCGATTCCTTTGAGGCGAATTCAGAAAAAACACATTCACCGTCAATCCATGTTTCGACCACTTTGAAGTCTTTCAAATCGGAAACAACACAGAAATCTCCCTTATCTCCTACCCGAAGCATACCTACAGGCAGATTGTAGTGCTGCACTGCATTAAAACCTGAAGCCTTTAGTAAATGAAAAAGATTAAGTCCACGTTCTACGCCCCACTTGAGAAAACGATTAATATGCCCTTTCAGCAAATCATCGGGATGAATATCGTCGCAGCAAAACATAACCTGTTTGGGATACAAATCGACCAACGATGCCAGTGCTTCAAAATTCTTCGCCGAACTACCGTTGCGGATGAGAATTTTCATTCCTTGCTGCAGTTTTTCGAGAGCCCCTTCCATTGTTGAACATTCATGATCGGTTGAAATACCGGCAGCAATATATTTCGTCAACGATTCTCCACTTAAACCAGGCGCATGACCGTCTACGGGAATTTTATTTCCCTTTGCAAACAGAAGCTTGTCGTGAACCCCCGGATCGTCATAAACTACCCCCGGAAAATTCATCATCTCGGCCATCGCTACCACTTCGCGATATTTTACGAGCGTGTCCATATCATGAACAGACAACACAGCACCGGAAGTTTCGAAGGTTGTTGCAGGCACACACGATGGAATTCCCCAGAAAAACTTCAACGCAGCATGCTGACCATTCTCAATCATGAAACGAACGCCATCCAATCCGAGCACGTTCGCAATTTCATGAGGATCGGAAACTGTCGCAACCGTTCCATGTTGAACAGCCATCCGAGAAAATTCAACAGGAACAAGCATTGAACTCTCGATATGCACATGCGAATCGACAAACCCTGGAATGATGTAATTCGAATAATTTTGATTTTCCTTTCGTATTTCAACAATCGAATTCTCTTCAACAATTACTGTTGCCGGATAAATCGACTTCGAATAAATATCTACAAAATTTCCGCGTACCTGCTTCATATTTTTCAATTTTAAAAATGTTCCACGTGGAACACTAAAATTTCGAATCAAATTTCAAATATGGATTGTTCCACGTGGAACATTTACCGTCCTAACATAATTAAAAGGACATTGATATCGGATGGAGAAATGCCAGAAATACGCGAAGCTTGTCCAATTGTAGAAGGTTTAATCTTGGTAAGCTTTTGACGCGCCTCTGTTGAAAGTGATTTTAGCTTCTTAAAATCAAAATCAGAGCTTATTTTAACATTTTCCAACCGTTTAATCTTTTCAGCGATCAATTTTTCACGCTCTATATAACCTGTATACTTTATAATAATCTCCGCAGCCTCTTCGACTTCGAACGCAAGATCGCCACAAGACAGGATTTGATCTTTTAACTCTGGAATATGTGGTTTCAAATTACCAAATGAAACCTGAGGACGTAATACCAAATCCCGCAATTTAACTGCTTGCCGAATCTCCGAGGTTTCAAGTGTATTCAAAACAGGATTGATTTCCTCAGGACGAATACTAAAAGACGATGTAAAGTCAATTAATGCATTCCTTTTTGCGAGCTTATCGTCCAAAATTTGCATCCTTTCTTCACTTGCAAGTCCAATTTTATAGCCAATAGGTGTTAACCGTGCATCAGCATCATCCTGGCGGAGCAAAATACGGTACTCTGCTCTTGAGGTAAACATACGATACGGTTCATCAACACCTTTTGTAACCAGGTCGTCAATCAGAACACCTATATAGGCTTCGTCCCGCTTAAGAACGAGTGGTTCCTCTCCACTGACCTTTAAAGCTGCATTAATTCCAGCCATTAAACCCTGAGCGGCGGCTTCTTCATATCCGGTCGTTCCATTAATTTGCCCGGCGAAATATAAATTCTCCAAATGCTTTGTTTCTAACGTATGGTACAATTGAGTCGGCGGGTAATAATCGTACTCAATGGCATAACCAGGACGAAATATTTTTACGCTCTCCAACCCTTTAACCTGACGTAAGGCTTCGTATTGAATTTGCCAGGGAAGTGATGATGAAAATCCATTAACGTAGTATTCATTCGTGGAAACACCTTCGGGCTCCAAAAACAATTGGTGTTTTTCCTTCGTATGAAAAGTTACAATCTTGTCCTCGATGCTTGGGCAATACCGCGGACCAATTCCCTTGATCGTCCCTGTGTAAAGTGGAGATTCTACAAAACCGCGTTCAAGAATCCGATGAACGGTTTCATTTGTATAGGTAATATAACACGGACGCAAATTGGGCTTATTCTTTATATGCGGTAAAAAAGAAAACTTGCCGGCATCCTCTTCGCCTTCCTGACGTTCCAAAATAGAAAAATCTATAGAACGACCATCCAAACGTGCAGGTGTACCCGTTTTCATTCGACCCACTTCAAAGCCATGTTCTTTTAATAGTTCAGACAAACCTTTCGAAGCTGGTTCTGAAATTCGTCCCCCTTCCTGCTGTTGCCTCCCTACATGAATTAACCCGTTAATGAAAGTACCATTTGTAAAAATGACAGCCTTTGAAGTAAAAGAAACACCCAACCGCGTTACAACACCCGTAACCTTATTTCCTTCTATAAGGAGAGAAGTTACCGTATCCTGCCAAAAATCGAGATTTTTTGTATTCTCAAGCATGTCGCGCCAGGTAAGCGTAAACTGAGAACGGTCGCACTGTGCACGTGGACTCCACATAGCTGGACCCTTCGACCGATTCAATAACCTGAATTGTATAGTTGATAAATCCGTAACAATACCGCTGTATCCTCCCAATGCGTCAATTTCGCGTAAAATCTGGCCTTTTGCTATACCACCCATTGCAGGATTACAGGACATTTGACCGAATTTGGTCATATCCATGGTAATCAAAAGTACCTTTGAACCCATATTTGCAGCAGCAGCTGCGGCTTCACATCCAGCATGGCCTGCTCCTACTACAATCACATCATATTCTAAATGCATACACCTTAAAATTTCGACAAAATTATAACAATTAACGATATGTAAGGTTCCCTATTTTACGAAACCATAAATTGGGAATATAATATCTTAAGATTTGAATTTTCGTTTTCTGTCATTTGCTTCTGCTGCGATTTTGATTTATCGTTAAAACCAAGCAAATGTAAAATACCATGAATAATTACACGATGTAACTCTTCTTCGAAAGTAACTTTGTAAATCGAAGCATTCGACCGAACGGTATCCACACTAATGTAAATATCGCCGGAAATAATATCTTCGCTATTGTAATTAAAAGTTATGATATCGGTAAAATAATCGTGCTGCAAATATTGCCTGTTAACTTCTAAAATCTGATCGTCGGAGGTAAAAATAAAACTGATTTCACCACACTTTTTCTGATGCAATGAAATCGTACTTTTTATCCAACTGTTTATAATACGTTTTTGAGAAAGTTTAAAGTTTGTATCCTGAGTGAAAAACTGAATAGCCAACGTTTACAAATTAAAATGGAGTTGAATGGTGCTGCCATTATCGAGAAAATCGATCTTATCCGATAATTTGGACATAAGGAAGATTCCTCGACCATTAATCTTTTCGATATTTTCGGGTGCGGTAGGATCGGGAATGTTTGTATAGTCAAAACCCTTACCTTGATCTTTGATAACGATGGTGAGGTATTTAGGTTCTACGTTGAACGTTATATTAACATTTTTACTTTCGTCGAGCTTGTTACCATGCAAGATGGCATTGTTTGCAGCCTCAATGGTTGCAATTAATACATTGCCGTATAACTCGGAATTCAGATTAAACTCCGCAGATATCTCATCAATTGCTTTTTCAACAATCCGAAGATTCTCAATTTTTGAGGGTATGTTTAACATTTTTTCCATCTATTAAAATTTTATGCTTATACTGAAAATTTTAATTATGGTTACTATTCTTACATAATATTGTGAGGCTGTAAATTTAGCAATAAAAACCATATTAAAAAATCAATTTTTTACCAACCATTGTTGTGGATCAAGTTTTGTTAAATTCTCGTACATCTCTATATGCAAAACAGTGGATTGGGATTTATCGTCGGTAAATATTTTTCCCAACACCTGCTTTGTTTTCACCTTATCGCCTATTTTAACCCGAACATCAACAACATTCGAATAAAGTGAATAAAAATTGCCATGCCGCACCAAAATAGCATAATTTGCACCGAGTACAGCAAAGACCTGACGAACCTCGCCATCGAAAATAGCCCGTACATAGGACCCTCCGGGCGTGCTGATGTCGATACCATCATTTTTAATCTTTACGCCTTTGTATTCCGGATGGTTCCGTTCCCCAAAAAAGCCGGTAATTACACCTTTATCTGTGGGCCAGGGTAACTTGCCGCGATTTTCGCGAAATGTGGAAGATAAAGTAATATCTTCCGGCGCTGCTGCATATTTGGACTCCTTCTTTTTGCTAGCAGCGGCTCTGGCTCGACTGATTTCCAGTTTGATTACACGTTCAATCTCACTCTTCAATTTAGCTGCAATACGATTTTTTTCCCTGAGCTTTTCGTTGAGTTCCTTTTCGCGTGATTTCAAATTCTTCACAATTGAGGTCTTCTGGTCCTCCTCAGCTTTCAGGTTTTGGACTTCTGCCTCCTTGTTCTTTATTAGCCTCGCCTTCTCGGTTTTTTGGACTTCCAACAGTTCAATCTGTTTTTTTAGATCCGACGACAAATTGCTGATGGCTTTTACCTGCTGCTTGCGATAATCACTATACTGACGAATATACTTAAGCCTCTTATAAGCCTGATTAATATCCTTCGAACTCAATATAAACATGAGCGGAGTATAACGGTTCCTGTTGAGATAAGCCCTGTAAATAAGTTTTCCATATTCCAGCTTAATCTGATTAATGTCACGGTTAAGAAGATTCACCTGATTGCCGATATCGCCAATCTGTGCCTCTACACGTGTAACGTCATTGTTTAAATTTATAATCAAATTGTTCCGTAATACCAGCTTACGATTTATCAGTTCGAGCATTTCAAGCGAATTCTGTTTATCTTTCCGCAAATTGCCCAAAATTTCCTCGGTTTCGGAAATCTCCTTTAAGGCGGCATTACGCTGTCGTTCTAATTCAGCCCGCGATTGTCCGTATACAAACAAGTGCGCACAAAAACAAATAGCAAGAAGCAGAACAGTACGTTTAATCATTACTCAACAAAGTATTAAAACGCAAATGTACATATTTTTCTATCGTTGGAAATATTCACAAAATCAAAAGAAATCTCAGTAAAAGATTTATCCTTTTTGAATTTGACCAGCATTGTACGTAGCTGACCTTTTCTATATAAAAAGTAAACATTCATTTGAGAACTGTTGACTTTATGGGAAATTTGAACAGTAGACTTCCGGCTACCCTTGCTAACTGATGTATTTAACAAATCCGAATTCAAATGGTTTAACGCATCTACGAAACCATCAACATTCCCAAGCAGTAAACTTTGAAAAACATTGAGATCAAGTACACATCCCGAAAGATTTTCAATCTGTCCCTTCAAATCAGTAACCAATACATCATCGATTTCATTATAGAAAAGAATTTTTGAGGGATAGATAGTACCCTTCCCAATCTCATAACCGAGCGGGCCCCAGAGGCGGAAACAAATCTGCGTATCGGGAATGAGGTAAATATAACCCCTCAATCCACCACCAATGGACCCAGAACTCATGTCAATACGAACTTTGTTGTAGCTAACCGGCTTCGTGTAATCGGGTTGAGCTATATATTTTGTCGATGTGCAGGAAAAAGCCACTAATGCAAGAGATCCTGCTAAAACCAACAAAAAGTTTCTATTTATTGAATAACTGTTTAAGTGCATTGTCGGGTTCTCCTAATTCGGTAACTAATTTATAATACTTATTCGCCTCTTCCTTGTTTCCAGAAGCATATAACACAACAGCCATGTGGCCAAGTATCGTTTTATCTTTCGAACCGCCAGCTTTAAGAGAAGATTCAAGTACTTTGAGTGCGGCCTTGAGCTTTCCCACCTTATACAGGATCCATCCATAGGTATCAAGGTAAGAATAAGAAGAAGGTTCAATCTTCAGGCAGGTTTTAATATAATCTGAAGCCAAATCAAGCTGTTGATTTCGCTCAGCCAGATAATAACTGTAGTTATTGAGGAGATGTACATTTTGCGGACTCAAATCGATAGCCTTACGAAAAAAAGCATCGGAGTGGGTATAATCAGCCACCTCATTAAACAATTCGGCCAAATAAGAATAAAACTGAACCAATAACTCTGAATTTTTAGCAGTATACTTCAATCCATCCTGAAGAACAACGATAGCTATTGAGCGTTGTTTAAGCTGAGAAAGGGCAATCCCCTTATATAGATAAAAGAAAGGATTGTTACCAAACGTTGCAATAGCCTTATCACAATAATTGACAATTTGTTCATTTTCGTTGAGCGATCCCAAAACAAAAATCAATTGGGTCCAATAAGGCATTGTAGTTTTGTAATTCGAAACCAGGTAAGTTAGCTTCTCCTTGGCCAAAGGATAATTTTTGGTTCGAAGATAAAAGTCACTATATAGCGTCTGAACACGAAAATCGCTCTTGTAAAGCGAATCCATGGTTTGAATCAATTGATGAATAAACGGTCCGTGCTCCTTTAAAAGCTTTTGATCAACAATAAGGTTGGCAATCACTTCAATCTTATTCTGATATAAATAGGCCGAATCAGCAATGTACCGTTGGCTAATCTCCTGAAGTTCGTTATAATTTTGGGCTAACCGGTGATACTCAATTAAAGAAAGTAAACCCTTCTCATTACCAGGATCCAAGGTCAGCAACTGATTATAAATGGGTAAAGCCCTGGCGAAATCGCCAAGCTTCACATAATACTCAGCCAGCAGACCAAGGAACCGTATATCTTCAGGATATTGAGTAATGGCTTCTTCCAAAAGACGTATACAACTGCTATGTTCCCCGGAAGAAGAATAGGCATTAAAAAGAGCTAATATAATTTCCTCATTATTTCCATACAAGCGCTTTACGTCATTCAAAATCTTCAAAGCCTTCTTTGGATCTTTGTTCTGAAGATGTAACAAGGCGAGATTCAATTGAGCATCGTAGCCATAAGGTTTCTGTTTAACGATCTTCTCATAAACAATAATGGTGCTATCGATATTACCCCTTTGTTGATAAATCCTGGCCAATTGAAGAAGATACCATGAATTGTTTCCATCCAGGGCAACCGCTCGCTTACTAAATGCCAAAGCCCGCTGAAGATCGCCATTATAGAAATAAATG
>DATALJ010000083.1:0-3969 GCA_036261135.1 Bacteroidales bacterium | reverse complement strand
GGAACAGCCAGGAGATTTTGTCGTCCTTTTACGTCCTGGCTGCTGAACAAGTTACTTCTTTACTTTATTTCTTTTGGAAAAAAATAGCATTAATCCTCCGAAGACGAGCATTCCCAAGCCCGACCATAAATTCATGTTTATGCCGAAAGTTTTTATGTACATTTCAGCATTTCCCATTGTTGTAAAACCATAAATGGTAAGCAGTAGCCCCAGGATACTAAACATGAGCCCGATGGGGAGTTTTATATCAATCATAATCTAATTTTTTAAGTTACCAGAATAATATCGTTAAAATGGTTGCGATCAGAAGAACGACAATAGCAAGTGTAGATGAGCGTTTGTACCAAACCACATGGCTTTCTTTAAGTTTAGGTGTAAGCGAATATACAAGGCCCCTAAGTTCGTCATCTGTTTTTTGTTGCTTGGTTGCAAGCGAAAGTGTTACTGTAACAATAGCACTGGCCGAACAAGCGAAAATTGCTGTCCAGAAGTTTTGCGCCATTTCTACAGGATAAGTATGAAGAACAGTTATCCAACCACCTTTTACTAGTGTATTTGCGCCCTCGGGCATAGTTAACCCGTGGTGAAGGAGCGCAATGAGGAATCCGAACAATAAACCAATGAAAGCACCATGGCCTGTAGCGCGTTTCCAGAACATACCCAGGAAGATTACTGCAAATAAAGGCGCATTAATCATTGAGAAAATGGTTTGTAGGAAGTCCATGATATTTCCGAACAGGCTGGCCAGGTAAGCAGCAGCAATACTAACCACTACACCAAAAATAGTTGCCAAACGGCCCACTTTGAGGTAATGCTTGTCGTCAGCTTCTTTATTGCCTGTAGTTGGCCGGATATAGCTTTGGTAAATATCGTAAGTCCACACTGTGTTGAATGCAGACACGTTGCCAGCCATTCCCGACATGAACGATGCCAAAAGCGCTGTAATACCAAGTCCAAGAACCCCGGCAGGCAGGTAATGTTTTAATAAAGCAATAATGGTATAGTCGTAAATAGGCTGTCCAGCTTCGTTCACTGGCAAACTAAAGCCCGAGAGGGGGTTGTTCATAAGTACCAATGCAACAATACCGGGAACTATAATGAGAAAAGGAATAAACATTTTGGGAATAGCTCCGATCAAAGGGGTATTGCGCGCAGCAGTTGTAGATTCTGCAGCCATGGCACGTTGAACAATCAAAAAGTTTGTACACCAGTATCCGAACGAAAGCACAAAGCCTAATCCGGCGAATATACCATACCACTCAACACCTAGCGGGTTGGTTGCAGCAGATCCAGTGTATTTCCAGGTTGTAGTGAATGTATCGGGTGCAAAATTGCTGTTTATTTTGGGAACGATGGTAGCAAGGTTACTTTCGAGTCCGGACCAGCCGCCAACTTCCTTTAAGCTAAGTATCACAACGGGCAATAATCCTACTACTATAATGAAGAATTGAAGCACTTCATTATAAATAGCCGAAGACAATCCACCAAGATACGTATATCCAAGAACAATGGCCGCAGATAACATGAGACTAACATTAAAGTCCCATCCCAGCACTTTTTCCATAAGGATAGCCAGTGCATACATCGAAATACCTGATGCAAGAATGGTCATTACCGCAAACAGAATCGCATTAAGGCCTCTGGTTTTTTCGTCGAAACGAAGTTTTAGGTATTCTGGAACTGATCGGGCTTTCGAACCATAATAAAAAGGCATCATAAAAATAGCAAGGAAAACCATGGCAGGTATAGCGCCAATCCAATAAAAGTGAGTTGTTAGCATACCATATTTAGCTCCTGAGCCAGTCATTCCCATAACTTCCAATGCACCGAGGTTAGTGGATATAAATGCAAGGCCTGCTACCCATGCAGGCATCGATCTTCCTGCTTCTAAAAAGGCATTGGCATCTTTCATGTAGCGCTTCAGCGCCCAGCCAATACCCAGAACAAATGCAAAATAGATCAGCATTACGGCATAATCAATCCACGACAAGTCAAAACTAATGTCCATAATAGGTAGTAATATTTAGTTAATAGTTAAATTGTAAACAGCCTGTAAATATAGGATAAATGTAAAAAAATTATTAGTCAAATCTACAATTGTTCCCATCAATATATATTTTTTAGGAGAGGCCAGACCGCATTTTGCGAGCTATGGATAATTTATAGTTACACTTTTTTATGAGTATTTTGAGCTTCTTTCGCAAGATATTCGTGTCATCAATGTCAAATTAACGAAATTAAGAATGGCTCCTTTGCAGTTTATAACTTTTGAAGAGGCGATCTTAAAAATTTACTTTATTTGCATTGGAGTTTACATAAAAACTTTACTTTTGTACGGTTCGTAAAGTGTATTTTCTACGCTTATACAAGGGCTCAACAGATAAAAAATCAATAAAACTGAATGTATTCATACGAATCATTATATATCAGAAATAATAATTACTAACCAAAATTTTAATTAATTTAATATGAGTATTTTAGATTGGATTTTTATAGGCTTGTTTTTTGTAGGCCTAGTATGGGTAATACTTTTATCCATGAAATCGAAGAACCAAACCTCTACGGATTACTTCCTCGCAGGTAAGAGTTCGAGTTGGCTCGAAATTGGCTCATCAATATTTGCTTCAAATATTGGATCAGAACATCTTGTGGGATTGGCTG
The DNA here is from genome assembly GCA_036261135.1 of Bacteroidales bacterium. Classification (GTDB taxonomy): domain Bacteria; phylum Bacteroidota; class Bacteroidia; order Bacteroidales; family JAAUTT01; genus JAAUTT01. Next base: position 1,308 of record DATALJ010000083.1, on the reverse strand, counting down.
GTGCAGGCTTTGTTAGCGGTATGGCTATGGCACACTGGGAAATGCATAGCTGGTTAATCCTTGTTTTAGGATGGGTTTTTGTTCCTTTTTACGACAGGATCAAGATCTTCACCATGCCCGAATTCCTCGAAAAACGTTTTGCCGGCAACTCACGTACCGTTTTATCAGTTATTTCGCTGGTAAGTTACGTTCTTACTAAAGTAGCCGTAACAGTTTACGCTGGTGGTGTTGTGTTTAAAGAAGTTTTCGGAATCGACTCTATTATGGGGATTGATTTCTTCTGGATCAGCGCTATCGGATTGGTGGTAATCACGGGTTTGTATACTGTATTTGGTGGGATGAAAGCAATCATGTACACCTCGGTTCTTCAAACACCCGTTCTTCTCATCGGTTCAATCTTTATCCTTATTATAGGTCTTATTAAAGTAGGTGGCTGGGGCGAAGTTTTAAACATTGTAGGTTCTAATAGACACCTTATTCGTCCTGCATACGATCCCGAGTTCCCATGGACAGGCGTATTGCTTGGTTCAGCCATTATCGGTTTCTGGTACTGGTGTACTGACCAATTTATTGTACAACGTGTATTGTCTGCTAAGAATCGTCACGAAGCTCGTAAAGGTGCCGTTTTAGCTGGTTATTTCAAGCTTTTACCGGTTTTCATTTTCTTAATCCCTGGTATGATTGCATTTGCATTAAGCCAGAAGGGATTATTAAGTGTATCCTCAAGTGACTCAGCTTTTGCTTCAATGGTATCTCAATTATTACCTATTGGTTTCAAAGGTATTGTTGTTTGTGGTTTGTTAGCTGCTTTGATGAGCTCCTTGGCTTCATTGTTTAATTCATCAGCTGCTCTTTTTGTTGGTGACTTCTATATGAAATATAAACCACAGTCTACAGAGCAACATTTGGTTAAGGTTGGCCGTGTAGCTACTGCCGTGGTTGTTATCCTCGGTGTATTGTGGATTCCAGTAATGCTTGGTCTCGGAAAAGTATTATATGAGTACCTGCAAGGTGTTCAGGGTCTTTTGGCTCCTGCTATTGCTTCTGTATTTGTTCTCGGTGTATTTTGGAAAAGAGCCAATGCCAAAGGCGCTTTCTGGGGTATGACTTTAGGATTTGCCATTGGTATGTTCCGTCTTTTACTCAATGTTCTTTATAGTGCAAAAGCTGGCTTGGTAACTGAAGCCACCAAATTATATTATAAGGCTCAAGTAGCAACCGAAAATACCGAGAACAAATACAGAAGCAATAGCAGGAGCCAAAAGACCCTGAACACCTTGCAGGTACTCATATAATACTTTTCCGAGA
>DATALJ010000082.1:0-7674 GCA_036261135.1 Bacteroidales bacterium | reverse complement strand
AATTTCATCAAAATAAGCTTTAATCCGATTGGTTATGTAAGGAGTTCGGGAGCCGACTCCGCGAATCGTAAGTCTGTTGGTATTTAGCGCTCCTTGCTGTATAAAAACGCCCGGCAGTTGGTTAAAGTAATCAGCAATAGTTACACTATTGCCTCGCAACAGGTCGCTCCGTGTTAGCATAGAATAGTTTCCGGCCAGTGACCTTAGCTTCTGATTGGTCATTTGGTTAGATACCACAACTTCAGAAAGCTGATGTGAACTTGGAATGAGTTTGATCAGTAAATTAGCGGCTCTGTGGGATATTACAGCCGAATATGTTTCATAACCAAGGCATTTAACAGTCAACTTAAACGAACTGTCAATAAGATCAATATAAAACGATCCATGCTGGTCGGAAATTCCAATAGTAGTGGAGTCTACCATAATTAAGGCATTGCTCACAGCTTCACTAGTCTCACTATCCACCACATGAACGTTCATCTGAGCCCTCAATTGCAAGGGAAACAATATTGAAAGAAGTAAAAAGAATTTCATGCTAAGTAACCCGATTGTTAATTAACACGATTTTAAAGGAGATGTTTTAAAGGATTTGGCTTGTGCCAAACAAAATGATCAATTAAATCATTCTGCGCGACTTGAGTTCCAGGTATTTATTGATAGTATTGATGGAAAGGTCAGTAGGCAATGTTTTGATGCAATGAATACCGTGGTTATTGAGTTCGGTGGCTATCTGGTTCTTCTCGAACAGGTAGGTACCGGCCATGGTTTGTATGTATATATCCAAAAGCTTGCTGGCTTCGGTTTTGCTTAATTTAACCACATCCTCGTTATCGAAAAATATGACGACAAGCAGGTGAAACTTATTGATTTGCCTGAGAATAGGTAAGATGCGCTCGAACGCATGATAACTTTCGAAGTTGGTATAGAGAAAGATGAGACTGGGATGTTTGATAACGTGACGTACCAGGTGATACAGCAACTCATACTCGGCTTCAAGAAAATGCTCCTGCTCATTGTATAAGGCTTCCAGTATCTTCCGGAGCTGCTGTGTGCTTCTCTCTGCCGGAAGTATGGTTCCTATCTTATCCGAAAAAGTGATTAGTCCTGCCTTATCATGTTTCTGGAGTACTACATTCGAGATAACAAGCGAAGCATTGATGGAATAATCAAGCAGTGTCATGTTATTGAAAGGCATTCGCATGGCCCGACTCTTGTCGATGATGGAGAATACCTGCTGCGAACGCTCATCCTCATATTGGTTTACCATCAGCGCTCCTTTACGGCTACTGGCTTTCCAATTGATGGAACGGCTATCATCGCCTATAACGTATTCTTTTATTTGGTCGAACTCATAGCTTTGCCCGACGCGACGGTGTTTCTTGATACCTTCGGATACGGATAAAAAAGGATGTGCTTTCAGTTCATACTTTTTCATTTGAATGATGGAAGGATAAACCGGCACTGTTGTCTGTAACTCAAACACCTGTTTCTGCTGAATAAACCCAATGAGGGATGTAACCAATACATTTACCTTCCCAAACTGATAATTACCGCGACTTGTTGGGGTAACCATGTATTCAAAAACCCTTGCATCATTGTTCTTCAACTCCGATCGTATCTCAAAATCCCTCATTTGGAGCTGATATGGGAGCTCGTCGTATATGACAATCATAACATCGAGGCCAGTTTTGTTCTTTACTGAAAGAGAAATTTTGTTCTCATCGCCTAACGATAATAGATTGGGAATGTTACGCGTAACCTGAAGCTTTCTCCTGCGGCTAATCAGAAGTATACCATCAGCCAATGTTACCACCGCCAAAGCCACAAGAATAGACAAACCCAGCGCAAACAGCCATGGTATAACAAAGCTAATAGCAAATACCACAATGCTCGCTGATGCCACTATGAAAAACCTGGAAGGAAGAAACACTTGCTTTATAATACGGATCATCTGGGCACTTCAATCTTATGGATAATCTCATTGATAACGTCTGTAGCATCTATACCTTCAATTTCACGCTCAGGAGTGAGAATAATCCGGTGATTAAGTACCGGAAAAGCCACTTTCTGAATATCATCAGGCGTTACGAAGTCGCGGCCACGAACGGCGGCCAGGGCCTTGGATGTTTTCATAATGGCAAGCGAAGCGCGCGGTGAGGCACCAAGGAATAAACTTGAGTTGTTGCGCGTATGATGAACAATCTGGGCTATATAATTCAGCAGCTCATCCTTTATAAAGACTTGTTCTACAACAGAACAACAGCGCAACAGCTTTTCGGCATTGAATACTTTATTTACCGAATGTTCCAGTTTATTGAAGAAATCGGACTTAAAGCGGGAAAGAATCTGGTTTTCCTCTTCTACAGAAGGATATCCAATCTTTAACCGAAACAAAAACCTGTCGAGCTGGGCTTCCGGAAGTCGGTAGGTGCCTTCCTGTTCAATCGGGTTCTGGGTTGCAATCACATACAATGGGTAATTCATAGGATGTGTAACGCCATCAACAGTAATTTGTCGTTCTTCCATTACTTCGAAAAGCGCAGCCTGTGTTTTAGCCGGAGCACGGTTAATTTCATCGGCCAGGATAATATTGCTGAATACAGGCCCCTGCCGAAAGAAGAAGTTGGACGATTGCATGTTGTAAACAGTGGTTCCCACCACATCGGAGGGCATCAGGTCAGGTGTAAACTGAATACGCTTATAATCCACATCAAGCGTATGCGCCAGCAGCTTGACCAACATGGTTTTTGCCACGCCGGGAACACCTTCCAACAGGATATGTCCATTGGTGAGCAGGCCAACTACCAGCATTTCTATGGTTTCATCCATGCCTATGATTACTTTTTGCAGTTCTCGCCTAAGGTTTATGGCAAAATCGATCACCTCGGCAACATCAGCATAGCTTTGTGGGGTTTCGTTGCCTAGGACAACAGGTTCAGCCATGGATTCGTTCAATGAATTATCTTCCATTTATTTACAATTTAAGTAAAAATATGCTGTTAATTTATAAAATTCAATCAGGTACTTTACGTCAGGCATGTACTTTACATCCAAATACCTTTTAAATAAGCTTTCCAGCGTTTCGTATGGAATACCTGACAATGGTGCAAGCTGTTTCGCAATTTCACTTTTATCGAGGTTAGGAGAAATGCCGTATCTATGCTTTACAAACGCCAGAAACTGTTTCATCATCTCGTCGGCAAGGTAGTTGAGCGATTTGTTCTGATAGTGTAATGTGGCAATGGCAGTAACATACTCGATGGTTGTATTCTTGTTAAAGGGCAGTAAGGGTATGGCAGCCTGCTTTCGCTTGGCGTTAAACACAACAAACAGGGTAATAAGCACAAATAACAGGTACCATGCCCAACGGAAGCTCTTTTCCGACAATATAAAACGTAAGGGAGATTCCTTAGGGCTTGCCTCTGTAAACGAAGTCTTACTGAATTCATCCCAATAAATCTTAGTTGCACTATAGGATGAAAGCAATGCATTAACATACGACAAACCTTTCTCCTGAGCCAGGTAATAGTTGGTAAGCAACACAGGATTATGATGAAAAATAAACCATCCTTTCCCGTATTTTATCCGGAAACAATCCACCAACCCCGAATCGATATGCGAAACTGACTCAAACCCATATTTAGAGAGGGTATCACGTAGTAATGGCTGCTCAAAACCATACCAATGGCGCGATTCAGACTTATCTACAACTCTATAATTAAACTTAAAAACAGAGTCAGGAATGGAAGGAACAACTACATTTACCACCGAATCCGAATAATAGTTGTAGTAGATCATCGGATGCTCCCAATTGGTAAGAAACTGAAACAGGTTGTGTGTTGAATTGATGGAGGAGATAAATACGTGATTACCGCGATGAACAAAGTTCATCATTGACTCGCAGGTAGCTGAATCAGTAATAAACTGACCTCCGATAAACATAAACAGCGATGTAGAATCGGCACCCTCAAGGTACGGCTTAGGAGAGTTTTTAATAATGACAAAGTTTTTGCGTTCTCTCGGTGATGAAAGAGCTTCGTATAGGAGCTTCAGGCCATACGGTTGTTCGCTCTGATAGCTGTATGTCTCAACCCATCGGTACTTTGGAATATACCCTTTTATAAAGAAATAATAAAAGCCAATGAATAGCAGTATTATCGCTGCAACAATAATTAAGACAATCTTGGTTGGCTTACTCATTACTGGAAACGATTTTGTTGAGTTGATCAAAAACAGGCACAATGGACAGATACTCGCTTTCTCCTATCTGTTTTTCGCCATACCATGCACGTTCAAAGCTAACCGTAACCCGTCGGAACAGGTCAAACCCTGCCTTGCCGTACATCTCGGATACATAAGCACCATTTGTCTTATCTTTTTTCCATATCACCAATTGTAACCGGCTCAGGGTGCGAATGAGCATGAGGTAACGAATACGAATAGCCTCCTTGAAAGATCCTTCAGCCAGCGACTGTTCCAGAAAGCCCTCCAGGTTTGCCTCCTCAATATCTTCAACGACCAACGAGCCCAATACAGACTTATTTTCAATTTTCTCCGTTGAGTTTTTTAGCATATGAACCAAAAGCCAGACCAACAGCGCTCCAAGTGCAACAACAACGATACCCCAGAGAAAATACTTCAGCCAAACACCACCCAAAGAAAATCGCGGATTAATATGAAGGGGCTTCTTGGGCTTGGCTTCAGCTTTCTTAATGTTTTCGGTGTAATTGTACTTTTTGGAAAGCTTTTCCCACCGCGATTTGGGAATAAATTCTCCTTTGCCTGCGGCCGTTACAGGACCAGCAGCCAACATTACAACAACAAACAACACCAATACTTTAACCCAACTCATTTTAAAGCTCTTTTTCAAACCCAAACATCACTCTCCGCTCGCCAAATTTTTGAATGCGATCCATCAGATTTTCAGCAAACACTGTTTCCCGAAAGGCAAAGTAGCTATAGACCGACGTCGTCATCTGGAAAATAAAAAATATGGATAACAATAAAACCACAATAAACGTAAACACAAACAGATCAACAATATATTTTGCGGCTGGACTGAAATTGAAGTTCTGATAAATATTTTCGATATACTGCCATACAAAAGGCGTGTTAAACAATATAAACAGTATGGTAATGAACACAAAAATCTTAATACTATTCCAGTAAAGCTTGCCCCACGACTTGTTCATGACCTTGAATGCCCCGGGCAGACTGGTAAATACAAATGATTGTGTTGCAAAAGCATGAAAGAGCGCCAGAAAAACAAAAGGACTTAGGAAGACGAGCGATACAACACCCCAGAAAAATCCTAACCCGAAAGGTATCAGCACTGCAAATGAAGCTATAAGCGAGGAAATGATCAGCTTTAACAGTGCAACAAGCTTTACTTTAGGGCCCAGTGCTTGTAGCAACCTGCGATTTTTCAGACAGATCGTACATTGTAAAAAGCTAAGACTTACAAGCCCAAGCAGGAAGTGAAACGAGGCATTTTCGCTATAGAAAAATGACAGCAGGGAATGATTTAAATAGTCCAACAGATAATTGGCATCCCAAACGTCTTTCAGAACAACTCCCACTGCATGAAACCCGGAAATGATGGCAACAATTAACACCACCCAAAGAAAATTGCCGGTAACAAAGCGAAAAGTATATCCTAATATTTCCTCCGCCGACAAAATTCGGGAAAAGTCGAGCTTCCACCCGTTTGTATAGCCAGATCTTTCCTTGGTATAAGACATGTGAGGATAACGTTTGGACAGGAACCACGGATACCAGACAAAATAAAACAATACAAACATGAGCGAAATGGCAATCACTATAATCCTTACGGGTGGAGGCAATTCGGTATGTCTCGTAAGAAACCCTTCAATAAAAGCAGCCATGATGATGACAGGTGTAATCCCCAGGAAAATCTTCAATCCCCGCAGTGCCGAAATTTTAAAAGACTCCATACGCGCATAACTACCAGGAAAAACCAGGCCCTTACCTAGCGTAATGCCTGCTGCTCCCGCAATAATGATGCTCGATATCTCCAACGTGCCGTGTTGCCATATGGTGAGAAACGACTCGGCAAACAATCCCCTTTCAATAAAGAAATACTGGAAGACCCCCACCATGATTCCATTATACAGTAAGCGAAATACAGCGCCAATGGACAGAAATACACCAAGTAAAAAGGTAGAAAGCGCCACCATTAAGTTGTTAACCGTAATACCAAAGAACATATCAACCTCATGTGCTTTCTTGTAAACAGCCATGGGATCGTTGTTGTGTATGTTCTCTGTAGTCATCTTCACGTATTGATCGCCTAAGATGAAACGTGCAAAATCCTTGTCGTATATGCTCGATATGATACCTATCGCAAAAGCAAGCAAGAAAATAATGAAGGAAATACGAAACTCTTTTCGTGAATCGTGGATGAGCAAAGGCAAATCCACCTTCCAGAACTTAACAAACCCTTTAAAATTGGTAGCTTGGTTGCGGTAAAGATCATTAAACAGGTATTGGGCCATGCCATTGAGGTAAATCTTAACGGAGCGATGCGGGTAGAACGTCCGTACAAACGATAAATCGTCGGTTACCTGAATAAACAGACGGCTAAGCTTGGATGATTTGTTACGTCCATAGAGCAAATCGGTCTCAAATTCCTGCCATTTTTTTTTGTTTTGCTCTATGAATTTCGATTCTTTCATATACTTTTAAATCCAATTGCAATATAACCAAAAGATTATTTTTCACCATTCGTTGTATGAGAAAAATAGACATTACTACAACCCAAAACGTAACCATCGAATATGAGCTTGCAACAGTAATGGAGAGATCGCTGGCGGCTATGCTCGATATCCTCTTTGTTTACGTGGGAAGTTTTATTGTTTATGCCATTATTGCGGCAACCACACGAAGCCAAATGTTTAACCTCCTTTATATTAGCTTACCTGCTTCATTCCTATATCACCTATTGCTCGAAACACTAAACAAGGGCCAATCGCTTGGTAAAAAGATATTTAAAATACGCGTTGTAAAGATTAACGGAGAACAACCTAATTTCTTCGATTTCCTCATGCGTACTGCCTTTCGCTTCATTGATATATTGATGACCTCAGGAACGCTGGCCATGATAGCCATTTCATCTTCGGAGAAAGGGCAGCGCTTGGGCGATTTCCTGGCAGACACTACCGTTATTAGGCTTCGCAACAGCGACCGTTTCACACTATCTCAGTTGATATCCGTTCGTTAACGAAGCTCAGGTTACAGATAGCTGCATTTGATAAGCCGGGCAATAAAGCTGTGCAGGAGCTTGAAGTGAATTTGGAATGACAGTTTAAATTAAGTGATACGCAATAATTACCTGGTAAGGCTTACGTAATCACGTATTAACGCATTTAAAAATAATACTTTATCAGGAGGGGCAACCACACCAAGTTGTCCCTCTATCTTTTTAACAAGCGTATTCAGGGCCATCCAATGATTGTCGTTCGGGTACTTTTGGCATCTTTCCAGCGTTTCCTTTATCAGCAACATCTCTTCTTCTTTAAACATTAAAACTCCGGGGTAACGAGGAGTGTGAGTTTTTAGTGCATCCATGGATAGCAACTGAGATAGTGTGAAACGGTCGCTGTTGCGAAGCCTAATAACGGTAGTGTCTGCCAGGAAATCGCCCAAGCGCTGCCC
>DATALJ010000067.1:0-11381 GCA_036261135.1 Bacteroidales bacterium | reverse complement strand
CATCGGTATAACCAAAGGTAATGTTGTCTTCTTTCCTTTCGAAATGCTGCCAAGAACATCTCCCCTGGTGCTCACAAATCCATACTGGGGAAAGATAAATAAATTCAAAGGCCATAATTACAACGACCTGCTGGAATTCTATTTGAACTATAACAAAGATCTTCCTTCAATTAACAGTAAAATTGATGCAACAGGTGGATATTCATGGCAGCATTTCGAAAGGAAAGAAGACAACATTACCTTTGGTTATACCGATGCCACACATGAAGAACAACCATCCACAGGGAGCCCTTTTATTACAGAATATAACCTTCTTTCTTTCTTCGGTCGGTTAAATTATACCTTCATGGATAAATATTTATTTACGGCAACATTCCGTAATGATGGTTCTTCTCACTTTATAGGAGATAACAAATGGAGCTTTTTCCCGTCCGCAGCATTTGCGTGGAAAATTAAAGAAGAAGGCTTTTTGAAAGATGTAGACTTTATTTCCGACCTTAAATTAAGAGTTGGATGGGGTTTAACAGGGCAACAACAAGTAACAGGTGGCGATTACCCTGCTCAGGCTTTATATATCAAATCGGCACAAACGGCATACTATCCTATCAACGGCCAATTTATTCCTACATTAAGGCCTAATCCTTACGATGCAGATATAAAATGGGAAGAAACCTCAACCCAAAACATAGCTTTAGATTTTGGTTTTATCAACGATCGGATCAATGGTTCTATCGATCTGTATAAACGGGTAACAAAAGATTTATTGAATAAAGTTGCCATTCCCAGCGGAAGCAATTTTTCAAATACATTGATGACTAATGTGGGTAGCTTGGAAAATAAAGGTATTGAAGTTTCACTGAATGTTGTACCTATATCTACTAAAGATATGAACCTGAATCTGGGATTCAATGTTACCTATAATAAAAACGAAATTACCAAACTTTTACTAACAGACGACCCGTCTTACATAGGCGTCACCTACGGCGGAGGGATGACTGGTACTAAACAGGTAACACGCGTAGGGTATCCGGCTTATTCATTCTTTGTAAACAAGCAGGTATACGATACCAACGGCAATCCTATCGAAGGTTTGTATGTGGACCTGGCTGGTAAAGGAGGCGCAATTAACGGTAATTACGCCAATCAGTACATTTATCACAATCCTGCACCCGATTATTTATTAGGTTTTTCTGCACGTTTCTCGTACAAAAAATTTGATTTATCAGCATCTGCAAGGGCTAGTATCGGAAACTATGTTTACAATGGAGTAGCTGCGGGAGCATCTTACGATCAGATGTATCAGATTGGATATTGGAAGAATTACTCCAAGAGCTTAGACGACACCAAATTTGTAAAACGCCAGTTTACCAGCGATTACTTTGTCGAAAACGCTTCTTTCTTTAAACTCGACAACATCAGCGCAGGTTATAATTTCGGAAATCTTTACAAGAAACTGAATATGCGCGTAAGCTTCACGGTTCAAAATGTATTTACCATTACCAAATATTCAGGCTTAGACCCGGAAATTCCTTACGACAATGGCGTACCAGGAGTTGACAACAACTTCTATCCACGAGCCCGCACATTTGTATTCGGCGTAAGTTTAAGCTATTAACATTATAAACACCAAGAAATTATGAACATGAAATATATATTATCAGGATTATTTCTTTCGATATTGATGTTTGCATCATGTACGAAAGATCTGGATGTTACACCAAAGGATCCGAATAGGATATTAACAGGAAACCTTAATGACGATCCGCTTTACATGCAAATGGTACTGGGCAAAATTTATGCAAGCTTTATCATTCCAGGCCAGGGTGGAAATAACGACCAAGGCATGGGTGAAGATATCACCGCTTCGGACCCGAACTTCTTCACCACCATGCGTGCTTTATGGAATTTGCAGGAATTACCTACCGACGAAGCCATATGTGCATGGGGCGACGTAGGTATTGCCGACTTAAATACGCAAACATGGAGCCCGAACAATCCATTTTTAACGGCTCTGTATCAACGTTTGAGCTTAAGTATTACGTATGCCAATGACTTCATTCGGATTACAAATGGCAATTCCGATCCCAGTGTTGTTAAATACAATGCCGAAGCACGGTTCCTCAGAGCACTGGCATATTATTGGGCTATTGACCTGTTCGGAAAATTCCCCTACACTACAGAGGCCGATAAAGTGGGCAAGTTCTTCCCAAAGATTGGGTCGAGATCAGAGCTATTCACTTACATAGAATCGGAATTGCTCGCTATCGAAAACTTGCTGGATGCACCAAAAACCTATTCTACCCAGGCAAACCAAGCTGCTTGCTGGATGCTTCTTGCCCGTTTATACCTGAATGCCGAAGTTTTTACAGGAACTGCACGCTGGGCCGATTGCAAAACATACTGCGACAAAGTAATTGGCAGCGGATACACATTGGCACCCAATTACCGTCAGAATTTCAGCGCCGATAACGATGGCTCACGCAATCCTGAAATGATTTTCGGATGGGAACAGGATGGCGTATATACCCAAGGCTATGTAGGGACAACATTCATTATCGAATCGAGCAGCGATGCTACCTACGTAAGAGCTGAACGTTTCCACGGATTGACATCCAATACCAACTGGAATGGTAACCGCACCAAAAGGACACTTACCAATATCCTTGTTGATACCATAGCCACATACGGTAACAATCCGGTACCAACAAGCGATTCGATGTTCTTACAGGCAAAAGACAAACGTGTATACCTGAAAACCAAGAAAAGCTGGGATATTCCAAGTCCCTCCTCAAGTGGCGACTATGGTATAGGGGTATATAAATTCACTGCACGCAATGCAGACGGTTCTCAGGCAAACCATTACAACCCTGCTTACGCTTCTACCGATTTTCCTATCTTCCGTTTGGCTGAAGCTTACTTAATGAGGGCTGAAGCATTCTACAGACAAAACGATAAAGCCAATGCTGTACTCGACATCAATACAGTAAGAAGACGTGCTTACGGCAACAATTCCGGAGACATCACAGAAGCTAAGCTCACCGATAAATTCCTGTTGGACGAGTTAGCACGCGAATTTTACTACGAAGGCCACAGGCGTACTGACCTGGTTCGGTTTGGCCAATTTACTTCAGGCACCTATGTTTGGGAATGGAAAGGTAATGAGCCCAAAGGCAGATCAACCAGTTCGCACATGAACATCTATCCTATCCCGGCTGCTGAAGTAGCGGCTAACCCGAATTACAACGGACAAAACAATGCTGGCTATTAATTATTAAAATTCAGAACAATGAAGAAAAATTTAATATTTTCCATACTTTTCATTGGATTAATCGGTGTTTTGTCCTCTTGCGAAAAGGACGAAACGAAAACAATCATGTTAACCGATCCAATTGCTCCTTCTATAGTAACAGTGCCAAGCTTAACTTTGGCGAGAACAAGCGGAAACGACACGCTTGAATTCATAGGAAAACCGGTCGATCCTGGATTTAGTGCATCGGCAACCTACATCCTTGAAGCATGTGCTACGGGTAATAACTTTGCAAACGCGGTTACCGTTAAATCCGATGTACAAGCTAATTCCATTAAAATATCGGTAAGCGATCTGAATGGTATCCTATTAAAATTGTTTCCTGCCGATCAGGTTTCATCGATCGATTTCCGCATCCGTGCCATATTGGTTGTCGATGCAGGAACAGGTGCATTAGGGACCGGAAGTAATCCTTTGGTTTATGCATCTGCTCCGCAAACGGCCAATGTTACGCTCTATGGGTTACCACGTTTGGACCTGATTTCTGGTGGCAACGCAATAGGGAAAGTTGAATCAGCCTTGGGCAATGGTATTTATGCTGGCTTCGTTAAATTGGACCCTGCAAAACCATACACCTTAAAAGATCCTGATGCAAATAAAACCTACGGCGCAGGTGGAACAGGGATTATTCTTGATGGCGCAGCCATAACCCCAGGTACTGCCGGGTGGTTTAAGATGAATGTTGACGTGAATGCCCTTACTTATTCTGTTAATCCGTACATGATCGGATTGGTGGGTTCTGCAACCGCTAATGGCTGGGATTCGCCCGATCAAAAAATGGACTACGATTCACAATCCGGTACATGGAACATAACCACTAACTTAAAGGATGGTGAAATCAAATTCAGATTAAACGACGGATGGGCATGGAATCTCGGAGGAACACCGGACAAATTAGTTCATAATGGCGATAACATTGCGGTAACAGCAGGCAATTACTCCATTACGCTAACTATTACTAACGCCACAGCAGGTTCCGAAGCGGGCACTTTCACAATAGTTAAAAACAACTAATACAATAAAACAGTTGGGATTTGCGCCATGAAACGACCTTTATTTCATGGCGCATCCAAAACTTCGAAAAATATAAAACATAAAAAACATGAAACACTTATCCATATTTCGATTCATGGCCATGCTGGTTACTGTAACACTCCTGTTTGCTAGCTGCACCAAGGAAGAATCGGATGTAAGACTAGACTCGAAGCTGTCTTCATCGCAAATATTAAATCTTAAATCGGACTCGGCAACCATTGTAGGTTTTGTGGTTGCTGCAGGGGGTACTATTGAAGAAAGAGGCGTAGTTTACAGCACATCGGCCGATCCTACTATTGAAGATACCAAAGTGGTTTATACCGGTGATACCGATAAGGCCACATTTAATGTCATCTTAACCGGTCTGCAATATGCTACAAAATATTACGCCAAAGCATACATTACCAATGAAAATGGAACATTTTACGGCGAAGAAATTGTATTTACCACCTTGCCGGTAGTTCCTACGCTATTAACCACCACCATTTCCTCAATAACCGGGAATGCTGCATCGAGCGGTGGCTCAGTAACAGTAACCGGAGGAGCTGATATTACGGCCAGAGGCATCGTTTGGAGCACAAGCCATAACCCAACCGTAGGTGATTCTAAAACTTCGGATGGAACAGGAATGGGAGACTTCACAAGTGCACTCAGCAATTTGAAAGGTTTTACAACATACTACGTTCGCGCCTATGCAACAAACAGTGCTGGTACGGCGTATGGCCCTGAAGTATCATTTAAAACACTGGTTGATCTGCCTAAATTGACAACCGCTGCGATTACTGAATTGAAAATCTCTTCTGCCAAAAGTGGTGGAGAAATAACCGACAATGGAGGTGGAACTATTACTGAACGCGGTATTTGCTGGGGAACCAACGAAAACCCAACATTAGATAATAATGTCGTTGTAAGTGGACAGGGCGACGGTTCATTTTCCGCTGATATAACAGGTCTTGCTATATCTACTACATACCATGTTCGCGCCTATGCCAAGAACTCCGCAGGAATTGGATATGGCCCTGACGTGAAATTCATGACTTACCCTCCCGCCCTGTATATGATTGGCGATGGTGTTGGCGACTGGGATTGGGCTAATACGGATTTACCAATGATTGCTGTAAATAGCCAACCCAACTTGTTCTGGAAAATCGTTTGGATGAAAGGCGGCACAGGTAGCTTTAAATTTGCTCCCGGTAAAGCATGGAACAACGATTTCGGAAAAACCGGCGATGCTGTAGATGGCGTATACAACAAGGGTGGCGACAATATTCCTGTTCCGGCCACGGCAGGTTACTATATGGTATTAGTTGATTTTGCCACCAACAAGATAGCTATTACCAGTCCAAAGGTGTACCTTACCGGAAATACCGTCGGATCATGGGGCAATGCAGATGTTGCCAATATCTTCACCGTTGATAACGCCAATGAGGTTTTAACTATTACCAAAACGCTTGCAGCCGACAATTTGAGAATGTTCGTTTACCACCCATGGATTACAGATTGGTGGCATGCCGAATTTAATATTATCAGTAATAAAATTGAATTCCGTGGCACAGGTGGCGACCAGGTAGCTGTACCCGTAACAGCTGGTTCAAAAACTATTAATCTTAACTTCAAAACCGGCGATGGTTCAATATTGTAAAATAATTAATTAGAAACAGATTCAAGTTAGCTCTGCCCAGGTTTAGAACCCAGGCAGAGCTTTTACATACGCTTACTCATTTAAACATATAAGACCTATGAAAAATCTGCTTGTCCTATTCCTATTCAGTTTTTTTTTAATTGAATATACACTTTCCCAGGTAGTAACTACCAATCCATACTTACCTACCGACAACAAGCAGGTTGTTATTACCTTTGATGCAACGCAGGGAAACAAAGGTTTAATGGGTTCCACAGGCGATGTTTATGCCCATACCGGCGTTATTACTGACAAAAGCACTTCGGCATCCGACTGGAAATATGTAAAAGCAGGCTGGACAGTCAATATTGCTGCCTGTAAACTAACCAGCTTAGGATCCGACAAATATCAATTAACGATTGGTCCAAGTATCCGCGAATTTTATGGCGTACCCGCCACCGAAAAAATACTTAAACTGGCATTCGTATTCAGAAGTGCCGATGGTTCCAATAAAGGCTTAGAATCGAGTGGCAGCGATATCTTTGCCAGTGTTTATGAAGATAAGCTCTCGGTTACATTCGCTAAACCCTCAGCTTTATTCACATTTGCCAATCTTTCAGAAAATATTCCTATCGAAATAAATGCAATAGAGCAGGATTCCATACAACTTATTGCCGACAACTCTCGTTTAATATCCACTACAGCGTCTACACTATCGTATTCACTTACAGCCACAGGAACAGGAACACATATGCTCATTGCCAAAGCTTTCAAAAACCAACAATTTGTAGCAGATACGTCTTACTATATTACAAAAACACCGGTAGAAACAGCTTCTGTACCCGCCGGTGCCATAGATGGTATTAATTATATCGATAACCAAACGGCAACGCTCGTGCTGTTTGCGCCATATAAAACATCGGTTTACGTGGTGGGCGATTTCAACAACTGGATGCCCGACAACAACTACCAGATGAAGAAAGATGGTGACCGCTTCTGGATTACACTCACCAACCTCACGCCGGGCCAAGAGTACCGCTACCAGTATCTGATTGATGGTACTCTGCTTATTGCCGACCCATATACCGAAAAAACATCGGATCCGCTCGACCGATACATTGGGAGTGATATATATCCGGGGCTTCTCCCCTATCCTGCAGGAAAAACATCCGAAATAACCTCGGTGCTGCAAACCGGACAAACGCCATATGCATGGCAAAGCTCCAACTTTTCTGCTCCAGCCAAAGAAAAACTCGTGATCTACGAAATACTTATCCGCGATTTCACCGAAAAACATGATATAAAGACAATAACCGACACCATCCCTTATCTGAAACGCCTGGGCATTAATGCTATTGAGCTGATGCCATTCTCCGAATTCGAAGGAAACGAAAGCTGGGGATACAATCCTTCTTTCTACTTCGCACCCGACAAGGCATACGGAACAAAAAACGATTACAAAGCCTTTATCGATGCCTGTCATCAGAACGGAATTGCTGTAATTATGGATCTGGTGCTGAACCACTCGTACAGTCAGTCGCCTCTAGCCCGTATGTACATGGACGGTGACAAACCTTCGGTTCAAAATCCGTGGTACAACCGCTTCCATAACATGGCTAACCTCGATGCACAATGGGGCTTCGACTTTAACCACGAAAGCATATACACCAAAAAGCTGGTGGACAGTATTGCTGCTTTCTGGATGAACGAATACCGTGTAGATGGCTTCCGCTTCGACTTTACCAAAGGTTTTACCAACACCCCTTACGGAACTACATCTTGGGCCAGTGATTACGATGCATCGCGTATTGCCATACTCAAACGCATAGCATCCGAAATATGGAAACGCAAAGCCAATGCCTATGTAATTATGGAACACCTGGCTGTAAACCTCGAAGAAACAGAACTGGCAAACCACGGCATTATGCTGTGGGGCAATATGAGTGGCGCTTACGGCGAGGCTGCTTCAGGATTGGTAACAAACAACCGGTCGAACTTTTCGGACATTTCGTACAAACAAAGAGGATGGAATTCCGCTAACCTGGTTGGATACATGGAAAGCCACGACGAGGAACGGCTCATGTACAAACTTATTACCAAAGGCAATTCGTATGGAACATATAACATTAAGACCCCGGACACAGCGTTAAGAAGAGTAGAGTTGGCTGCGACTTTCTTTCTTACTGTGCCCGGGCCTAAAATGATATGGCAGTTCGGCGAACTGGGCTACGATGTTAGTATCGACTTTGATGGCCGTTTGTCGCCCAAACCCATTCGCTGGAATTATTTCGACCAGCCAGCCCGAAACCGTCTGTTCAGCCTGTTTCAATATCTTATCAAGTTGAAGAAAGAAGAGCCCTTGTTCTCAACCTCCGATTTTGCACTGAATGTTACCGAACCCATAAAAACCATCCGCCTTTCGCTGAATGGGCAACACGCAATGATTGTAGGCAACTTCGATGTAACAGCCAAATCTACCGCTGTGCCTTTCCCTGCAGCAGGCAAGTGGTACGACCATTTTACAGGCGACAGCATTACGCTCACTACAACCGATTATGAAATTTCGCTTGCCCCGGGAGAATATCACCTCTTCACAAGCAGCAAACTGGCAAGTTTCCCGTCGGTTCCAACAGACGCACCGGTTATTGAGACTTCGGCTATCAGGGTGTATCCAAACCCATTCACCGATTACATTCTTATTGAAACACCCGAAAACATCCGTAAAATAAGTATTTACAACATGGCAGGTAAGCTTTTGAAAGAACAGTATGGCGATTTCCAGAAACCGATTAATCTTTCAAAGCTCTCCACTGGCGTATACCTGATGACGGTTTGGTTGAAATCGGGACAAAAGGAGGTAATTAAGCTGGTAAAGTAGGCAGCATCTTTAAGGAATCAAGCCTAACTACGAAAAAGTGAGGTCCCTGAGCCTATCGAAGGGCTAGGTAACACTACCATGTTTCCCGGCTAAGCCGTATTTGTATTGCGCATAAACCGGAGAGGCGAACCCTCACTAAAGTGATCCAATTACTAAGTCCAGGAGGGACGGTATTATGGTAGAATTTTAAATTATACCCTGCTGGTGAGTTCTGTAGGAACGACATGATAAGCTATAAACCACCATAATTTCGTCCATATTGGACTTGGGGAATATTTATGCGGTCAGGAGACCGCTATTTAATGCGGCGAAGTCGGAGACGTTCGCCGAGCAGCTTCGTAGCTGAAGACTACGGGTAGCAAGGGGCAAAATCAGGAATGTACTCATAGTCTATATTGGCGATAGCTTTAGCAAAATAAGCCAAATCCGCGCCTTTGGCAAAACCTGCCAGTTGGCTCGAATTATTTATTCGGATATCGATAATTCTCTTAACCTGATTTTTCCGTAATGTTTCAAAAAAATGTTCAGCAGTTTTTTTTGTGAACCCTATGGTAAAAAGCCTTATCATAACTAGTCGTTAAGCGTATCGTAGGCCACTTCCATATTTCGAAAACGGTAAGCCATGTTTAATTGCTCACTAGGTGAAAGTACCTTACTATCGAATAAAGTAGGCTTAGGTATTACTTTATCATATTTTTTCAGCAGTCTCGACTCCAATTCCGAGTTATCTACCACCGATTTATCTTTTAAAATATGTTTCACTATAAATCCATTTCGTACCAGGTAATAGGAAATTAAAGAAAAACGATGACAATCGAACGGCTCCGATTCCGAACACATTAATGCGACGGTAAATCCTTTTGATAAACCCGTTCTTAATCTTTCAACGCCCAACAAAAACTTTTCCGATTGCCTCACCTTATCAAAATCTACTTTACCAAAGTCGTCCAATAATTCCTTTTCGGTATGCCGGGCTCCAAACTCTTCACCAAAATGTAAATAATTAATTTTATGGTATTTTAAATAGTTGCTTAATGTTTCTTTGTTGAAGTGCGGATTATAAGCGCTTGCGGGAACACTTCGAACATCTATCACGCAATTAATCTCGTGTGCTTCCAGCAATTCTCTGAAGTAATCAATCTGATGATTTGAATGTCCAACCGTATAAACTATGTTATGAATTAACATATTAACCGCATTTAAATATTTCAAAGTTATGCATCTTTACACAAAAAGCAAAAGCCTGCGCATTTCTCTTCCCAGGCCTAACTTCAATCCTTAAAACGTACCTAACCCTCTACAAAACTGAATTTGCAATAACTATACGAAATGCCAATTCGCAAAATTAGTTATGCTTCATGCATAATTGTAAATTGCACTTAACTGGAAAACCTTGCAGAAAAGTTCCATGGGAACGACACGATAAACTATTAAAACATCAAATGTCGTTCATACTGGACTTGGGAAAATATTTATGCGGTCAGGAGACCGCTATTTAATGCGGCGAAGTCGGAGACGTTCGCCGAGCAGCTTCGTAGCTGAAGACTACGGGTAGCAAGGGAAAATATTTATGCGGTCAGGAGACCGCTATTTAAAGCGGCGAAGTCAGAGACGTTCGCCGAGCAGCTTCGTAGCTGAAGACTACGGGTAGCAAGGGGGCGCCATTGTTCTTATCTCTGTCTGACTGTAAAACCATACATATCAATTATTTTTGCTTTAGGATAATTTATCGATGTCTTTTGTCCAGTCAGAAAGTCTGTAGTAAATGTCTCTTTTGATAATTTGTCTATTGTCGTTTTATTTATTTCATAGAAATCTTTTATGCAAGTTAAAGAATTTAAATTTACTCGTCTAAATCCACACCGCTCGTTAAAAATATCTCTAAATGTGTCGCTGAAGTAATTATCAAATGCAGGAATGAAACCAAATACACCAAGAAGAATCTTTGTTATTAACGTTAAGTCCGTATTATCGTTAAGAATAAGTTTTCCCTTTATGTCTTGGTATATTTTAATTATTGTCTGGATATTATCAGTTGTGTAACTATCTACATCAATTGTCCAAACAGACTTGTCTAAAGTATCTATAAACTGAATAGTTGGTTGAAAATATTTAACGCTATGTTGTAATAAAAAACTTGAACCTCTAAACATACCCCAGCTAGCTAAATAAAAGCCAAGTGTCAAGCAACTCTTTTCAATATCCTTATTCAAGTCGTTTGTTGTCCGAAAGTAATTATAGCAATAATCAAACGAAGTATACCTGTCGTCTGGTTTTGATTTAGATTTAAACTCATTTACTATTGTTTCAATATCTGTTCGTATCATTTTATCTCTATTATTTAATTCCTTTTCTACCATAAAAAAGCCGGGCTACCAACACGCCCGGCTTCGCCATCATTATTAACCTATGCCTTGGCCTCTTTGGCCGAGGCTGCCGCCAGCCTACCCTCACGGGCAGATAATGTTGTTCGGTAATATTTAATCTTTTCGTTGAGTTCGGTTACAAAGCCTTTTGTTGCTTCGGTTGAATGGCCGAGT
>DATALJ010000050.1:0-6557 GCA_036261135.1 Bacteroidales bacterium | reverse complement strand
GTAATGGAGCAATTGGCCTATAAATTGCACCAATTTTGAAATTATAGCCGGTTCCGTAAGTATAATAATCTTCATAGAATCTAAAAGATTCAAGATAGGAACCGTCTGGCAGACCCGTTTCTTCATGAACTTTATTTTCTTCGTAACTTACCCTTTGAACTCCAATGGTAGCGCCCAGATATAGTTTATTGCTATAGTTTGCACCCAGAGAAAAAGCGTATTCGCCAATACCACCCTTTATGCCAACAATCCGTTGCTGCTGAAGATTTTGCCCATATCCAAAATCAGAGAAATCGCTTATATACTCTTTCGGATCATTAATACTTTTATCAATTGCAAATGTATTGTATGCTAATCTCTCGTAATAAGGGTCCAGATTATCGATATTACCACCTGTCTGGTTTGCGTTATATACGAATTCATCCAGAAAAGAGCTGTTGGTTCCTTGCGCGCGCATGGTAATATTTCTATTAAAATCGACCAAGCGATTATAGGCAACTCCAAGACTCAAACCTACCCAACCTACTTCACGATTTGAACTGTAGGCAAAAACCAACCCCATATTACTAATATTCAGCTTATTTTTGGAGTCTTCATACGAGTTTTTATAATAATTTGAAGTTGCATTATTAATACTAAAACTTGGTGTAAAAACGAATTCAGAGGATCTATACACTCCTATCCCCGCAGGGTTAGTACTTAAAGAGGTCATATCACCGCCAAGAGCACCGTAAGCCCCGTTTAATGAGATACCACGTGCGGTTCCTCCGGTAAAATACTGACTCATATTAAGAACATCGGTTTCGTTCTGCGCCCAGATTGGAGAAGCACAAATGGTAAGAATGAAAAGTAATGCTATTCTGGTTTTCATAAAATCAACTTATGCGTTAATATAATTTGGTAATTTCTTACAAGCTTATTACCTTCTGGAACTTCTTGAAGAAGAAGAAGAAGAAGAACTTCCTGAGCTGGAGCCAGAGGATGAGGATCCCGATGACCTGGAGCTTCCTCCGCCAGAATAAGATGAGCCACCAGATCTAGAGCTACTTCCTGAGTATGAGCTTCCTGAAGAACTCCCAGAAGATCTTGAACTTCCACCTGAATATCCAGATGACCTTGAAGAACCGCTTGAACTTCTATCATAGGAACCACTACTGCTACTTCCACTATACCCTGAGCTTCTACGGCTTGACGAGGTATTAACCGAAGATCCATCGGATCTTGATGACCCATCAGATCGGGAAGAACCTGAACCCGACTCGTTATAAGCCGGACGGCTATATGTTCTAGGTTTGCTATAGCTTGGTGTGTATGTCCTTGAAGAGCCTGATGAACTATTATCACCTCTTCTGCTGCTCTGTACATTATCACTTCCTGTGGAAGATGTATTATCGGCGGGCCTGCGTGTATATACCTGTTCGGAGCCTCCACGACGGCTGGTTCTGCCAGTGTTATCGGTAGAAATACTCTTGGTTCTGGAATTATTGAATGATCCGTCTGATGAGCTTCTCCTTGACACGCCGTAATATTGATTTGATCTGCTGTTTGAAGACCTATTATAAATACGCCCATAAGTATAGCTTCTTCCGGAATTATAGTAACCTCCTCCATCATAATAATGACCATAATGACTATATGAAGTCCAATAAGGCCAGCCACTGTAATAACCTACAGAATAATAAGGCCTATAGCCGTATCCATAATAAGGATAATAGAAAGGATCATAATAACCATAGTAGCCGTAAGAAGGATATCCCCAGCCCCAGCCTACGCTGATGCTCCAGCCACCACCGTACCAGTAAGAGTCAGTATAAAAGGGATCGTAATAACCCCAGCCCCAGTAAGGTCTATGAAACCGACGTATACGAGAGGCATAATAATAATCGTCGTCCAAATAATAGTTATTTACAACGGTTCTGCCGTCGTCATAATATTCTTCGGTCGACATTTCTGCTTCAGGCGCATTCTTTTCACGTTTATTATCGGCATAATACCTGGAATCATCGCTTTGCTCCTGCTTAGTGGAATCTAAATCAGTTTCGTCGACGGTTTGGCGGTATTTTTCGTAATCAGAAAGCGGTGCCTGTGTTTTTTTTACAGAAGTTTGGTTAGGTGTAGATGCAGTTGCAGTATTCGTATTATCTTTGCTGTTTTTGCCAGGAGTATAATAAAGATCATCATTCCCTGAACTAGCATGATAACTGGAAGAACAAGCACTTACTACGAGCGCTGCAATAATTGGAATAAAAAATGTTGCTTTCATTACCCGTCCTCCAATGTTAGATATAGATTTTTTTAAAAATTATTTACTTTGCAATGATAATTATTCACTGTTAACAATACAAATACTATACCAAAAAATAATATGGCTAAGGAAATTACAAGTAGAGAAGAAAATTATTCGCAGTGGTACAACGACCTTGTGGTAAAAGCAGGATTGGCAGATAATTCGGCTGTTCGCGGCTGTATGGTTATAAAACCTTACGGATACGCAATATGGGAAAACATGCACGACGTACTTGATAAGATGTTTAAAAACACAGGACACCAGAATGCTTATTTTCCTCTCTTCATACCGAAGTCGTTCTTTAGTAAAGAAGCCAGCCACGTTGAAGGCTTTGCCAAAGAATGTGCCGTAGTAACACATTACCGTTTAAAGAATGACCCCAACGGCAAAGGAATCGTAGTAGACGAAGATGCTAAGCTTGAAGAAGAGCTTATTGTAAGGCCTACATCGGAAACCATTATATGGAACACTTATAAAGGCTGGATTCAGTCGTATCGCGATTTACCAATCCTTGTAAACCAATGGGCTAATGTTGTACGTTGGGAAATGCGTACCCGTTTATTCCTGCGTACTGCCGAATTCTTGTGGCAGGAAGGCCATACTGCTCATGCTACACAGGAAGAAGCCATTGAGGAAACCTATAAAATGATTAACGTTTACGCCGAGTTTGCCGAAAAATACATGGCAGTTCCAGTAATCAAAGGTGTAAAAACTGCAAACGAACGATTTGCAGGCGCTGTAGATACATTGTGTATTGAAGCCATGATGCAGGACGGCAAAGCGCTTCAATCCGGAACCTCCCATTTCCTTGGCCAAAACTTTGCGAAAGCTTTCGATGTAAAGTTCACAAGTAAAGAAGGCAAACTCGACTATGTTTGGGCTACTTCCTGGGGTGTATCTACCCGCTTAATGGGAGCGCTTATAATGGCTCACTCCGACGACAACGGTCTGGTACTACCACCAAAGCTTGCACCTATTCAGGTTGTTATAGTTCCTATTTACAATAAAGCCGAACAACTGGCATTTATTGCCGAAAAAGTAATGCCATTGAAAAAACAGCTCGAGAGCCTTGGCCTAACTGTTCAATTTGATGATCGGGACAACCTCAAACCCGGCTTTAAATTTGCTGAACACGAACTGAAGGGTATACCCGTTCGCATAGCTGTTGGCCCAAGGGATATAGAAAACAACACTTTCGAAGTTGCCCGTCGCGACACGCTTGAAAAGAAAATAGTTCCTGCAGATCAGATTGTTGAATATGTAAAAAACTTACAGGATGAAATACAGCAGAACATTTTCAATAAGGCCTTGAAATTCAGAGCAGAACATACATTTAAAGCAGATACTTACGAAGAATTTAAGCAAATTCTGGACGAGAAAGGAGGCTTTGTACTCGCTCACTGGGATGGAACCAGCGAAACCGAAACCCTCATTAAAGAGGAAACCAAGGCTACCATTCGTTGTATTCCTTTCGATAACCCCAAAGAGGAAGGAAAATGTATACGTACAGGCAAACCATCAACCCAACGGGTTATTTTTGCACGTTCGTACTAAGACAACAAACTAAAAGACCAACAAATACGTTTTAAACTAACATTACGGTATAATGAACAATGTAGACCAAAAGGAAGAAATCCTTAAAACGATTTCTGTAAAATCGGTTATCAAGCATCAGATATACGACAATACAGCCTTAAACTTCCATAACCTGAAGAATGTGTTGAAGTATATTGCTACGAACTTCAATTCGAACCTGAAAGGGATTGATAAAAGGGTTTTGCTGGAGTATAAGGATCAGGGCGAGTACGATGCCCAGTTGAAAGTAGCAGGCGATCTGCTGGTTTTCAGTATGCATTCCAATGTGTTTGAATTCGACAGAAGCCATTCGATCTGGAAAATGTCGTACGCACAGAGTAACCCTTTTAGTACCTACTGCGGAATGATAAGCATATACAATTTCCTTTATGATTCGTTTCGTTACAACCGTTTTGAAGATTTGGGATATTTGGTAGCTCGCATATTCATTAATAAAGACAATTTTTATTTTGTAGAAGGTAAGCGCCAGATGGGTTTTTGGGTAAACAACTTTGGAACATCCCAGATTAACAATGAAGTATTGCGCGATATTGTCTACTCGGCCATTCAATATTCCTTAGAATTCGACTTATTAGTGCCACCATACGACAATGTGAAGATTGCGTCGGTTGCCCAGATCAATACTAAGATTGAATCTACCAAAATACAGACGGGTAAGCGCCTTGGTTTCACATTTAATTCGGATGATGTTTCTAATCTTTCAAAGAAAATATAGATTTCTTTTATTGGCATACAGCCTCTTCTTTATATTTCAGGCCTCCGAAGGACAAAGAAGAAAGGCTGTGGTGCCAAAAGACACACTGTATTTGAAGAAAGGAAGTGCACTTGTTATCGATAGAAAAAATATACCGATTGAAAACGACACGGTTATTATTGTTCCCCGCAATAAAAAATATAAGATAATAACCAAAGATGAACGGTTTTACCAGAATCTGAAAAATAAGGTTAAGAACAATTTCTGGTTAAATGAGCTGCATAACATCATTATCATTAATCCCTCAGCAAAAGAAAAGAAAGATACAACCAAGACCATACCGAGTATTCACGAATTCATACCTTATCACCGTAAACCTATCCGCAATATTTCCATCAAACTGTTACAAGTATTTGGTCCAACCATAAACGACACATCTTTGGTAGCAACTTCCTCGCTCGAAAAACTGGGAAACAAGCTGCATATCCCCACCAAACAGTTTGTTATAAAAAAGAATTTATTGTTTAAGTCGGGGGATTTGATTAACCCTTCGGTGCTGGCCGATAATGAAAGGCTCTTGCGCAGCCTGCCATTTATTGAGGACGCCAAAATTGAAATTCAACGTTGCAAAAAGTGTAAGGACTCTGTAGATGTGGTTGTTATCGTTAAGGATGTTTGGTCCAGAGCCTTCAATCTCAAACTTGAAAATGTAAGTACAGGCCGCTTAGATCTTTGGGATAGAAATGTATTGGGGTTTGGACACGAAATTCAAAACAGCATATTATGGGATTCAAAGAAAAGACCAGGGCTGGGATATGAAGGTGTTTACCGCATTAACAATATCGAAAACACCTTTATTAACGGGAATTTAACTTATTACAACCGTTTCAAAACAAAGCTTATTGGGGTTAATTTAGATAGGAAATTTTATACCGCCGGCACCAAATATGCAGGAGGATTAAGCATTGAAAATGCTAAAACTGAATTTTCGTACCGTACATCAGATTCGTTATACTATACTCCTGTAAAATACACACATTTCGACGTATGGGTTGGCCGGTCGTTCCTACTGAACAGAAGAAACACAATTTTTAATTCAACAAAAAATATCACCTTTTCATTAAAGCTGGAAACCAACCATTTTATTGAGCGGCCATTTATAACATCCAACTCCTATTATTCTCTCCACAACAAAAAGACTTTACTTTTCTCCACAACCTACACTCAGCAAGCGTTCTTCAAGAGCAACTACATTTATAATTTTGGGCGAACAGAAGATATTCCCGTAGGTGGAGCAATAAATTTCACGCTGGGCAAAGAATTCAGTGAATTTACCGACCGTAATTACGCTGATTTCACGCTCTCTTCGGGGAAATATTTTGGTAAGGCAGGTTATTTCCAAACAAGTTTCACATTAGGCTCATTCTTTAATGAAAAGGAACACGAACAGGGAATTATTAAACTGAATATTAATTACTTCTCCAACTTGTTCATTTTTGGACGGTTCTTTTTCCGTCAGTTTGTAAATTTTGATTTTACACAAGGCATTCACCGTTTCGATTACGAATATTTAACCATAAACGAATCCAATGGAATAAGGGGGTTTAAAAACGACTCTGTTATAGGAAACCGCAGGATAAAGATGAGCTGGGAAACCGTTTGCTTTACGCCTTGGAAATTATACGATTTTAAAATGGTTATGTTTTTATTTGCCGATCACACCTGGATTAAACCCAATAATCAAAAGCTTTTCGATTGGCATCCCTATACAGGAATAGGTTTTGGATTCCGTTTCCGCAACGAACATTTGGTTTTCAATATTATACAAATCAAGTTTACCTTCTATCCTAATATTCCGTCAGGGTCTGAAACCAGGTTCCTGAGAGTAAGCGGAGAGTCGACGCTGAGTCCCCCAAATTTTTCTCCGCAGGCACCAGATGTGGCCACATTTAATTAGAATCAGAACCAAGAGACAAGAAT
>DATALJ010000185.1:0-3373 GCA_036261135.1 Bacteroidales bacterium | reverse complement strand
ACACTTAAAAAGAACGAAAAGATAGTTGTTCTTACTGTTTATGATATGCAAGGGAAGGTTATTTATACCCTTCAAGATAAGGATAAGCTTGCAGGGAAATATACCATCCCCTTCGAAGCAGGTGAATTGGCACCGGGTGTATATTTTTATACTATTAAAACCAATGATGGGATTTATACAAACCGTTTGACAATTGTAAAGTAGGCAGGATATTACTGTACCCCTGACAGCTAAAGTGGTGACCGTATTTTATGCGTCGTATCCTTAGTAAATTGATTCTTTAATTGAAAGGACTACGAGTTTCGATTTTAAGATAACATAAGGTTTCGGTTCTTCCTTAGGAGTCAGGGGTGTTTTTGCGCCCTGTAAGGGCACTATAATTCAGCAGGGGGCAGCGCCCTCTGTAGTAAGTGCCGCAATTATTTTTAGCGCCGCGACGGTTGTTGGTAAGTAATTCCATGTTATGTTCGGCGCAATTCGGAGGGATTGGCTTTTGTTTAAGTACGTTTGTCATTACGGCGGAGTCCGTAATCCCTATACTACGGAGCTTGTAAGCAATGTATTTACCGGTGTTTTGTTGTTGGTATGATTTGAGGGAAGCTTTTTTTTCTTCGTCCTTTTTTCTTGATAAAAAAGGACCAAAAAATCAAGAAAATAGAACGCTATACGGTTCTCCGTAGGCGATCGCGTAGCTTTTGCAATACGCACTATTTTCGGCGGTCGATTTATACATTTCGTCGTTTGATTTTCGATTTAGGATAAAATTGTATTGTTTCGGTTCCTCTTCAGGAGTGAGGGGTGTTTTTGCGCCCTGAAAGGGCAATATAATTCAGCAGGGGGCAGCGCCCTCTGTAGTAAGTGCCGCAATTATTTTTAGCGCCGCGATGGTTGTTGGTAAGTAATTCCATGTTATGTTCGGCGCAATTCGGAGGAATGTCCTTCTTTATAATTCATTTTCTTGCGTTATGGCGGCTTTGCGTTCAATTTTGTTTTGTGGTAATATCAGGTGCCATTCCCGCGACGAAATAACGATACAAACTAATAATTCAATAGCATCTACTAAAAAAATAACGGCAAGAAGTAAAGAAATAATAGCATTATTTGAAGAAATAAATGTGTCATCTAACGTTATAATAGCATGAATTGAAGCGGCAATTGCAAAAAGTAAAGCGTAAATAGCGTGAACTGAAAAAGTAATTGCCTGATTTGGAGAGATAATTGCATGATGTGAAAATGGGGTAGGCCGTTTTAGAACATATCTGGCTTCCACTAAAGAAGCAAAAGGCTTTTGTATAAAATAAGTAGCACATCGCATGGAATAAATAGCATCTCCTATCTCAAAAGTAGCCTGCATGGCGATGCTACTCAGTGCATATATAAAAAACCCGGAAGGTATTACAACACATCCGGGTAATCTGGAAAAGACAAACGGATTTACCGTGCAAGTGAAACAATTTTTATAGAACCAACCATTTTATACTCCGGGCTGTTAGGGCCGAATGCTGATTTAAGATAATTCTTAATTCCTTGTGCAAGCGATACAATATTCACATCGTTGTTGTACAAGAGCTTATTGCGGGCAATGCGGGCTTTGTTAAGCTCGGTTTCGGCCTGGTTAACGAGCTGGTTTTTGGTGTGTAGCTCGTTGTATAGTGCATCGAGAGAGGCAATGGTTAAATCGGTTTCGTTAGGAGCATAGGTTGGCTCAGCTCTTGCAATTTCGATGAGTTGCGAAAAGTTGCTGATTACCTGATCGATGCCTTGTTGCGATGCAGAAATTGTTTTGGGAATGGTTTGGTTTTCGTTGGCTACGGCAGCTCCCAGGCTTTTGGCTAATGTTGGAACCGGCGTAGCACGCTGGCCTTGAATTTTCCGGTTAACTGTAGTAGCGTTTTTAACGGTTTCTACGCGCAAGCCCAGTGATTTTAGGGCGTTGATAACACGTGTTGAGAGCGGCCTTACCTTGGCATAGAGTACATTGCGATCGTTTAATGCATTGTCGAAAGCAGTTTTTTTAACCTGTACATCTTTTAATGCATCGGAGGCTGAGGCAGTGTAGCCCTGTAAGAAAGCAATACTAAGGTTTGGATTGGAAGGCTGGTAGCTATTTCCAAGACCTACGCACTTGGAAACCATTGTTTTGATGTTGGCCACATTGTTTGCGTGGCCGGATTCATTGTTCGAATTTGCCATAATAACTTAATTTTAATTAAACAATATATATTAAAAAGAAAGCCCATAAACAAATGCCAGCCTGCGTAAACACAAAGCGAGACACAGATAATCTTTTTAATTGTGCGGATAGTTCTGATATCCGCCGACCCCCAAAGGTTTAATTATAATTATATCCTTTGCTCAACCTTTCCTGCAATACTTTCAACTCGTCTAAGTTACTCACATGCAAAGGATAATATAAAATAGCGTAGTAAATTTATAAATTATGGTTAAACATGCAAAATTTTTGTGCTCATTTTTTGATGGTTAGCCATATTTTTTTATTTTTGATAGAAGAAAATTATCTAACGGATACAGGTGTTGAGGGAAGAGGAGGAGTTTGGATAATTTGGGAATAAATACTTAAAAAATAGTTTATGATGGAATTCAGGGATATAACCGGGCAAACAGAACGAGATGTCAGGGATTGCCTGATGGCTTTGATAAATAACAATTTGCAATTTCTTGAGGATAAGATAAAATAGTTGGCAGCTAAAAAACAAACTGCCTTACATTTGGGATTATGCCCTTTGTTTTATAATTTGGTGAGGCCTAAAAGGATGCAATAAAGAACTGAGGAAATAAATGATGTAAACCAGCATACATCTCCGGGGACATGGACGACGCGGGTGACGAATCCGGAAGCCGTCGCCGAAGTCGTCAGAATCACCAAAAACTTAACCTATGACCGATACCAGCAATACCGATGGCTTTATACCGCCGTATGGTGGTTACTGGGAATTAATAACCTATCAGAAGGCAAAGATCATTTACGACGGCACTGTCTACTTTACAATCCAGCTGGCGCTCGTTCAATGCTATTAAGTTAAGGAATTCTCATTCTTTTATTTGGAGGTATTATAACTCTGACAAGGTTCTGAACCCCTGCCAGAATTTGACTTATTAAAACATTGTTGTTCGATTAAAATATCAATAAATTCCCAGAACGCCTATTAATAATGCAACTTCTACAAAGTTGCAAAACATCCTCGTAGAGGATACATAATTGTAGAGTCTATAGTTACAATCCTCAGAACAACCTTGTAGAGGTTGCATAATACATTTACCGGATACCATTGTTTTTAAAATACACCCATTACAAAAAAGCTTAACTTAATAGCATTGGGAGCGCGCCAGCGGGGGTAACCACCAGTTAGCG
>DATALJ010000040.1:0-17035 GCA_036261135.1 Bacteroidales bacterium | reverse complement strand
ATAACCTGCATTAGTTAAACCTACTGTTAGTAAAGTAGGATTTAATTTTGTTCTTGCAGAACCAGTAGCTAAAGCTGTAAAATATACATTGTAACTAACAGTTATTGACTGCGAACCTGTACATGCTAAATTAACTGTAACATTACCGGTAAGACCGCAGGCAGAAGGATCGGTATTTGTACCCCAATTGGCTTTTGGCCAAGGTAAAATATTAACTGTTAAATCTTGAGGTGTAGTCTCTTCACAAGAAGTTCCCACAGTAGGTTGGCTCTTCTCAGTCACATTCAATACATATGAACCAGGTGCAAGCCATTTAATGCTAATCGCATTCTGGGTATAATAACCAGGGTTTGCTGGAATATCAGCTAAGGCTGTAGTTCCATTACTTTGAAACATTGTCCAGTCAGTACCAGAAGCACCTGTGGCGATTGACCATTTATAAATTGAAGGATTCATTATTGGAGCCAAAGTTCCCCAATCAAAAGGTGTTACCTGATATGGCATTGTGCTATTAACGGTTACATAATCTACATCTTCGGGAGCTGCTCCTTTAGCTACAAGACTACCCGTTCCAGTTACCTGAGCAAAAGCTCCTGTTCCCGCAACTACTAACAAAGCGATAGTTGCAAATGATCTCAAAAAGTTTAACTTATTCATATTCTTTATTTTTAATATTTTAAAATTTTAATCTATTTATTTTATTTTACATTCCAGTTGTATTACCTATGTGATAGACAGGTCCTGTAACAGGAGTTTTGTATACGTAGTATGTTGCACTTTGTGCAGCAGTAGGGGCAAAATAACCATTATCCATGTTAGAATCAGCTTTACCTGTTTCAATATCTTTTCTGGACACTTTATCTGATACATAATTATACGTTAAAGTATATGTACCCCAATTATCAAAATCTGTTTTTGAAGAAGCAGAGGCTATATCAGTATTGCTAATATTTCCACTGGCATCGACGTTTAATGTTGCATTGGTAAATAAATCTGTAGCTACACCGTTTAATGGAGTAAAAGTTAATGTTGCCTTTACTTTTACAGCTGGTGTGGTTACGGCTGCGTCAATAGAAGGAGTAATATTAAAAGTAGGGAATGGTACATTTAGTGAACCATTGGATCCTGGAGCACAAATAGAGGCATCTCCTGATGCATCTGTAACAGCAGCAGCTGATATATTAGGTCGGGCAACAATCCTAATATTAATATTAGTACCAGTAGCATCAGGACAACTAGCACCACTCTGTTCCTTAACATTAAGAACATGTAATGTTGCTCCAGCAGCACCGGTAACATTTAATTCCAAATAGTGCTTTGTTAATGGTGTATTGTTGATAGTTCCTAATGCTGCAGGAATTGTCCATGTGAATGTAGAATTCACATCAGCTGGATTTACTCCATCGGTCGCTAAATCATAATTAGGATTAAGATCTGCATCCGGTTTAACGATATAAGGCACCCTGGTTCCTGTAGTAACTAAATCCGGGTCTTCTCCAGCAGCAGATGGAACAAACTGACTCATTGGTGTAGTTCTACCATTAATTTGAACATTTGTTTGAGCGGTAATATTAGTATAGCCAATGATTGCAAATACTATAATACCTAAACTTTTTTAAAATAGTCGATTTTTTCATATTCCTCAATTTTTTAATTTTCTTTTTTGTGTTTTATACGTGTCTTTTTTGTGAAAGTTTCAGACAGTTTAATTTTATCTCCATAATTTTTTTCTTCGCTGATTAGTGGCGGGATACCCGAACTAATTACTGTTTGTTTTTATCCATTTTTTAAGGATAATCATTTGATTTGGATCACTCTCTCTGTTGTTTCATAATATCCCTCCTATTGGTTGGCGTTAGTTATTTGGTTGACGATATAGCGGTCCGGTTACGGGTAAGGGGTTTATGGTAATTTGCCTGCATCCGCCTGCCCAGGTAGCTGTACCACACACCGGCGAACCGGATGGTGTTACCATTACTGCATAAGACATGGATGTTGATAATGCAGGAGGAGTATAGTTATTTGAAGTGGCCCCGGATATAGCGCTCCAACCGGATGGTATAACCGGACCGGATGGGCCTGAACCTGCCAATCCTGAATACGAATACCATTGATAACTATATGTTCCGGATCCACCTGATGGTGCCGCCGAAAAGGTAATATTATCAGGAACTGTACCCTCACAAATGGTTTGGTCTCCACTTGATAAAGTTCCGTAATTCAATACAGAAAGTGCATTTACTGTAAAAGTTAGAGCAGGGTTATTTAATTGGGTGTTGCAATTGAACGGTGCCAATGTATAAGCATTGATATTGTAAGTAGTATTTGATGTTATAGCAGAGCCATTCAGAGTTATACTTCCTCCATTACCAGGTACAGCTGAACCTACGCTTGAATTATCAGATAGCCTCAATTGGTAATAAACCCCACTTTCAGAACTATTTACAATAATAGACGCTGCACTACCGTTACAAACAGACACCGGAGCTACAATGGTTGGAGAACTGGACGAGGGTTGCTGGCCAATATCAACCGGTAAACTTGCATTACCATATATAGCAGTGTTTGTTGTTACATACTCGCGAACATTTACAGAATTTCCGGTTGCTGCGCCATTCCAGGTAACTGTAATACTGTTCCCTGAACCTGAAATTGTCCCGGAACCGGCAGGGGACAAAGACCATGTATAACTATGAGATGCAACATTGGGTGTTGAATAGGTTTGGGAGGAGCCTGCACATACATACTGACTTCCTGTTATCACCGGAGTTGGTGTGGAACTCGTTGACACAGAAATAGAGTTCGTTACCGCGCAACCATTGGTTCCGGTCTTTGTCAGGTTTAGTGTATAGGTACCAACAGATGCTCCCCAGGTTATTGTGCAACTATTTGTAGCTGCTCCTGATGTTATCGTACCACCTGAAGGCAAAGACCATAAATAAGTGCTGGCATCAGCAGGAGTGGTATAAACAACCCCAACCTCACCTGTACCTACAGATGTTCTTCCCGTTATGGTGTTGGACGGGATTGCATTAATGGTAACAGCTACAGTTGTTATGTAATCTGTAATACCAGGAGTACCTGTTAAATCATTAACATTGGTAATATTGAAGTTAAATACCCCTGCCCCTGTTATCCCAGATGAGGCTGAAGTAAGCACTATTGAAACAGGGGAAGATGCAATGTTATTAAGCGTTGTTGTTTCGTTTCCTAATTTATAGGATAGCGACCAGGGCGGAGTACCGGTTAAAGCCACAGTAACTGTAGTCGCATCAACCGCATCGTTACAGATAGAGGCAGTTAACGGACTGGTAATGGTTGCTGTGGGTAAACCTTCGTCTCCGATAGTGATATAATGTAAGTCAGCGCCTGGAGCCAGGTTAATAATGTTGTCGGTTGCAACTGTACCGGCAACATCTCCTCCATCACTTAGTACTTTCCCCTGGTATTCCCATTGTGCCGAGGGAGCTCCCGAAGGATTCCATTGCACAACCCTTATTTTACTTCTTGTAGCCGCAGATGAACCGGCATAACCACTGTATTGGTCCCAACGTAACCTGACATTTGCCGACCCACCGACAACTCCGTTCACACGCCAATACTCGTTATTACTAACGTGACTTATTGGAAGTTTCTTTTTGGTAATATCAAAAGATGTTGGTGTGTGAGCTGTTGGGTCATCGTTATAATATTCGGCTTCCCAAATACCGGCATTTACAATATTCGAAAGGTAAATGTTCCCATATCGCGACGGTGAGCCCGTTTTTCCTACCGGAAATGTAAAATACGAGCCATTGCTGATTTGTTTTCTCAACGGCCCATTAATGAATGAAAGAACGGATCCGCCGACAACCGCAGAAGTACTTGCATTTGTAAGCGTAAGCGAATTGGTAGCATTGGTTGTAATTGCGCCCCGGTTTAGGGTTAACACATTTGAAACCTGGACATTTCCAGCCCCAGCAAGAATAAGACCGTAATCATTATTCATCTGTACATCGTAAAAATTCTCTGTGAGCGCCGCATTTACCGTGAGTGATTGTGCTGCATTTCCGTCAAAGCTTGTTAATCCATTACCTGGAATAAATCCGCTTGAAACGGTATTATTGTCCAACCAATTACCCAAAATATGGAGTTCTTTGTTGAATAGCGTATTATTTAGCTTTGCACCATCATTAATTGTAAGGTTACCGGATATTTTTAGGTTTTCGGCACTCATGTATTTAATACCGGTTCCCGTTAAATCAAGATTTTGGTATGGTTTGTAAATATTGCCTGGTTTTAAAGGCAAGGTTGCATTAGTAGCACCGTAAAGTTCTACGGTAGTTCCAGTTGATGCCATAAACCGATCGTAATTACCTCCCGGGAAAAGGAACATACCTGCAGTAGTAGCCTGCAACATTAATCTACCGGTTCCTGCATGTGTTGTATCAATAACATAACCCAGATTGTGGAATGATGTTGTACCCATATCCAGCGTACCAACAATATCTACTGAATACGCGAAAGCATTATTGATATTCATGGTAATTTTGTGTCCTGCCTGTATGAATACAGGGTTGCCATCGGGATATGCTCCATATAAAGGAACTCCAGATGGATTAACTGACCAATTGTTTCCATTACTCCAATTTCCAGTCCCTACTGAATATAAAGGCGGCTTATTACTGAAATTCGCTATATCACCAGCGGTATATTCCCCGGCAAGTAAATCGGGGCGGGTAACAGTAATGGTATGATTGGTAGTATTTATTACAGATGTACCATAATCACTCCATGCAAAATTATGATATAATGCGCCATGATAATTGCTTTCGTTGCCAGTAACATCTGATGCTCCATACTGATAAATCTGTGTTGATGATGTTAATCCGCTAAAACCTGTAGTTGTGGTTCTCCAGTAATAATTAAGCTGGTCATTGGTTGGCGCATTATCAACCGGATGAGCGAATGCCACAGGAACAACTTTAACTGACCCGGCATCAGATGACGTTATTGTAAAAGTTGCCGGTCTGTATTTCCCGTTTGATCCAATCGGGAAAACAAAATTTGTGGCCGAACCGGAAAAGTTTTTCTCTACTCCCTGATCACTTAGCACACCGTTTAATTCAACCATACGACTGGCACTAAAAGACCCGGCAAAAGATGAATTCACATCCATTGTAAGTTTATAATCATTGATATACAACAGCCCACCCGAAAGGCTTAATTGCCCGGTAATTGTATTGTTACATACCATATCAACATTACTGGGATTGTTTACAGTGATATTTCCGTACTTACCATTTCCATTACCCGATAGTATTTGTTTGGTACCATTTGCCAATATAATTCCACCTCCGGGAGCTAATGGACTGCTGTGTGTAGCCGAATTGCTGATATTCCCAAAGACTGAAATCGTATTTCCTGCATCGGCGAGTGTACCCGATGTAAGCGTAAGGTTATTGTTTACCTGTAGTTTACTGTTAGTTCCCAATGTGATGGCAGGAGTAAAAGATGATGTGCCAATAATCAGGTTGGCAAAATTGGTAAGATTTGTGCCTGTTCCCTTGATCAGGCCTATACCTGTAAACGTTGTATTTTGTGTACTCCCGGCAGATCCAGCCTGATAACCACCCTGATCGACACCCGCAGCGGTTGATAAGTTATTATTCGTAAGACTTCCTCCAATGGTTACCTCCAGATCATTTGCTTTAAAAACTGAACCGCTTCCGGCAGCCCCGTTTCCGTTAATAGTAAGATCGTGAAGTATGGAAAGTGTATTTACAGAAAGGCTTGCTGTTTTGTTTTGCGTTGTTCCATCCACAGTAAGATTCCATAGCGGAGCAGAAATATTAAGATTAAATGTTTGTGCAGCAGGAGTTGATGCATTTCCTATAGTCAGTGTATGGCCTCCATTCAATCCGTTAACCGTTGAATTCTCGGGCGTAATTAATACATCGGCATAAGTTGTACTGCCAGCCCTTTGAATAACCAGATTACCACCTGATACATTAAAACGGCTTCCCGAGTTGAGCACTTCAAACATACCCCTGGTAGAATTAAAGTTATTACCCTTAACAGTTATAGTTCCTCCCGATTGAGTAAACCAGAGTGAACCCAGCGTGTTAACAGTATTTCTGCGTATTTGCCCGTCAACATTTAATGTCCCCCCAGAAACATTGATTTCAGCATTTCCTGCAGCGGCATATTCTATATCATTATTCGAATTACTGCCATTCCCAATATTTACAACCCCAGCGTTCAAAACTTCCAAACGCCCTTGTAAATACAAATCATAAGCATCGCCAGTGGCTGCTCCAATATTTATAGTACCGATATTCGCCGATAAACAGCCTGAACTCGGAATCGTGAAGGAACTGGTGGTAGTCAAAGTTATGGAAAGTGGTGTAGATAAACGGAAAGTACCGTTGGTAAGAGTTAAAGCTGTTGGTAATGTCGTATTTAATGAAAATGCATTTACTGTAGCTTCCAAAATGGAATTTCTGTCAGTTCCTTTATTTACGGTTAAAACATTAAAAGCTGTGCTGATTGCGGAGGTTCCGCTTATTTGTTTATTATCGACTCCGGTAAATGTAACGTTACAAACACGGGTACTTGTAGGAACCATGTTAAATGTGCCGTTATTGATCAAATTCCCCTGAATAGTCAGAGTATTGGTTGCTGCATTTACATTGGCAACATCAAAAGTTGCCCCTGCTGATATATTGATATCGCCATTCACAACCATATTTTGTGCCCTGTTGTTTCCATTGGTAAACTGAAGATTCCCTTTTGAAACATTGAGGTTGCCATTAACGGTTACCGTACGCGTATTATTTTGATTGTTAAGCTGTGCAATTCCTGTAATACTTGTTCCCGAAACATTCGTGCTTAAATCTTTAAAAATTAAAAGATCTGTATTCGGCAAAGTGATATTTTTACCTGTGGCTGGCGACAGGGTTAAATAACAATAGTTTGCAATATTGATCGTTGTTCCGCTGGAAACATAAGTTGTAGGCAATGTAAAAGCAGCACCAATATTTGACGGTGCAGTTTCAGTATAATACTCAACTGTTCCTCCATTGGAACCAAGGAAATTTCCAAAGTCGCCTGCCGGAAAATTGGAAGATGCTATACGTAAAGTTCCGGTACCTATTACTTTTAAGTCAGGCAATGCCCCAAAATTATGGCCAGTTGTTGCTTTGATATCTAAAACCGAACCGGAACTAATTTTTAACCCTCCCACAACCTTAGTATTAGCTGAAATAGTAACAACATGGTTATTACTTCCACCATCACCTATCACAACCGGATCGTTAGGGCCAGGGAACGTAGTGGCATCGGCACTTGTTGGAGAATTATCCACATTTGACCATGTATTCTGTGTATTCCAATCGCCACTACGGTGACTGTAAAAGACTTTTAGCACCCCAAATGCTGCCGGTACACCCGCTGTATATTCACCATCAATACTATTTACCGATGGGAAAAGAATATTATTCGCTATTTTATCGACCTGTGCAGCAGCTCCTGCCGTCCATGCATATGGATTATATACCCCTGTAACATAGGAATTGATCAAAGTTCCTGCATCGGCCGCTACATAATGATACGTGTGCGACACTGATCCGGGTTGTATCCCTGTAAATGAATTACTGGTTACCTTCCAATAATAGTTTAAAACCTGATTACCGGTAATGGCAAATGGATGGGCTTTTGCAACCGGACGCACCGTAATATCTCCCCATGTTGTTGGTGTCTGTGAAATAGTTATTGTACCAGGATGGTAAGCGGTACCCGAACCAATAGGAAACAAAAATGATCCGGTAGCATTAAATGCCTTTGTTAAACCGCCATCACTTTGCTGACCGGAAGTAGTAATCATCTTGGCATTGCCAAATGTCGTAGGTGCAGTGTTACCTGTTGCTACATCATAAATATTGCTGGTGGCTGAAAGTTTTAAGTTATATGTGTTAATATCAAGTATTCTGTTTACAAGCCTAAGGTTTCCGGTAATAGACTGGTTAGCTGATAAAGTTGCATAGCTTCCTGTTTTGTTAACTATAAAATTACCAAAAACACCATTGCCATCCCCTCCAATTGTTTGAAGAGTTCCACTAGCAAGGATTATCGCCCCGGTACCCGTACTCACATGCGCACCTGAATTAGTAATATCCCCGGCTACACTAATTGTGTTTCCCTGATCATTTAAAAAACAAGAACTATTAATCGTTAAATAGCCACGTATAGTAAGATTATTCGTAATATTTGTATTACTGGAATTCGCAAGAACAAAGTTATTTAAACCAGTAGTAATGGTACCGGCATTAGTAAATACCTGACCTCCGGAACCATTTAATGTTGTTGTGTTGGTACCAGGAGTATAGGTAGCCCCAGTGGGAATAGTAAAATTATGCCCAACAGTAAGGTTAACCGAATTTGTGCCTGCATTAAAGATGGTATTTGCACCAAGAGTCAGATCATTTAATATCGTAAAGGTTGTACTTACTGCATTTCCAAGGCGCAAAGTTGTTGTACCAGTTGTATTTTGCCTGGTGACATTCATGTTATAAAAAGGTGCAGTAGAATTTAAATCATAGGTTCGGGTACCGGGAAGATTTACATTTACAGTTCCCCCTGTAACACTGTAATTTCCCAAAGCAGAGCCAATTCTAATTACTTCAGTTGCCCATGTCCCATCCAGATATTGACCATTAGTGAAATTAAGAGTACCTCCCGACATGTTAAAAACCGCACTGGAATTACTCAGATCCATCATACGGGCACTATGATACTCCCCGTTTGCCCTGATATTTGTGGTTCCTCCCGATTGTATATAAGAAACAGTATTCGAACCATTCATCCAGATTCCTCCAACATCGAATGTACCTGATCCTTCAACCAGAATAACCGGCGTACCACTACTTCCTAAAACTACCCCTGCAGAACCAGCTGTAGAAAATGAACCATCGGAAAGTCTTATTTTCCCATAAAGGGTAGCGGCCTGATAACTGGCCGTTGTTGTTGTTGTTGTTGTTGCAACAATCGCTCCGTTTAGCCAAAGACATGCATTGGGCACCAGGTTAAAATCCTGTCCACCTTGAGCCAATGATGGAATATCGACATTGGTATTCAATTTTAGCGTACCATTAGCAACATATAATGCTTTATAGTACAATCCATAAGCTAAACCGGATGTTGCATTTGTATATATTGTATAAAGCCCCGACAAAGCATTAAGTGAATATCCATTGTACCAGGTAGTATTCATATTTGCCCCTCCGTCAAAGCTATTACCACCTTGATCATTTCTGCCGTATAAGCCAAAATTAGCCGAACTTGATGCAGAAATATCCAGCGAATAAGTCTGATCAATCCCCTTGTCAACAATTAAACGATAAAAATCAGTAGTACCATTACAGACCACAGTATTATCAGAGCTACCTTTAAAAATTGCCCAAACAACACCGTTTGTTGCATCTGCTGTGTAATCCGGGGAACCTAAATTGGTAAACCGGATTGTACCATTATTCAGAACATTTCCATAAAGATTAAGAATATGAATGGCATTTGTAGTCCCGGTCAAAAGTCTGGCCCCAGCCGATACAGTAAGATCTTTATAAATACTTATTGTTCGCGCTGTGGTATTATTCCCAATAGTCAGTGTAATTGTTCCTGAACCCTGCGTCCTATCAACTAATAAATTACCATTTATAGTTAAATCGCTTTGAATAACTGTGGCGTAACTTGTTGCATTATTATTGGTTTTGGTAATCCATAAATTATTGTAGGTTGTTTGACTTGTTGGTAATGAGCCCGAATAGTTATAATACTCAACAGTACCCCCATCTGGAGCTACAAAATCGATATATGAAGTACTTCCAGCAGGTAAAGTTCCAGATGATAGTCTAAGTGTTCCCTGACCACTTACTATTCCAAAGTCGTGTCCTGTATAAGTTTGTAAATCCAGGTTACCGCCGAGTTTTATTTCCAACGATACACAACGCTTGGTATTTTCATAAACAGAGACCGTACGACCGTTAAGAATAACCACATTATCTGCCGCTGTTGGAGTTCCGGCATTTATCCAAAGGGTACCTGACGGATCCAATGTCCATGTAGTCGACGATTTCCAATCGCCAGACTGATATGAATATAATGTTTTAACAACAGTAGAGCCTATGGCAAAATAAGCCGGAAGACTTGCATTGGTAATTGC
This sequence comes from Bacteroidales bacterium, assembly GCA_036261135.1. GTDB lineage: Bacteria > Bacteroidota > Bacteroidia > Bacteroidales > JAAUTT01 > JAAUTT01. The sequence goes on along the minus strand of DATALJ010000040.1, from coordinate 6,837 downwards.
GGAAGATGTAGTTATTGAAGTACCAATGCCGGCACCTCCTACCGAAGCATAAGTACCGGACTGGGCGGATGATTGTCCTATTGTTTTGGTAAAATCCAAACCCGATTCGGTTAAGCGCACATACGCATTGGTAAAATTGCCGCTTAAAACCCGCACGCCCCAGTTACGCGATCCCAATCCTGTAATGGTTGTCTCATCACCATTTAATGCACCTGTTGGATTCTCCGAAACAAGCACAACCGGTGAAGTTGCCCCAGTTCTTATATTAACTAAATCAAGCGGGCGGTAATTGGTACCATCACCAACCGGGAAAGAATATGTTGTTCCGTCAGCAGTGCGGTTTGCCAATAAAGTCCATGCCATAGGGCCATTCACAAAAGATGTTGAAGAAGCTCCTCCTATGCTGCCTGTACCCGTATTCGTAATTGTTAATAAATTTGTAGCTGTAGTATTCAGAATACCAGCGTTAAATGTTAATGTATTCGTTGAAAGAGGTCCTGATAAAGAAACCCCGTTACTATTATTAATTGTTAAATTATTTAAGGTTGTAAGACTTGAAGGTACAATGATACCAGTTGACGAGCCGCCAAAATTCAAACCTGATGCTGCCGTAGTTGATAAATTTGTTGGAGTTCCTGCAATGGCAGGGCCGTTTAATGTAAGCGTATTTGCACCTACAGCCAGAGTACCGGATGTTAAAGTGAGGTTGCTATTAACTGTCGTATTTCCTGATAATGATTTTATTCCGGAACCTGAGATGGTAAGATTTCCATACGTAGCAGAAAGTACAGTTTGAGCACCTGCATATCCATAATTAATTATTGAAGTATTACCGAATGTTTCAGTTCCTCCAAAAACTGAAGTAGAATTAACATTGTGGTTTAAGGTACCTCCATCATCAATTAGAAGGGTTGTATTGGCAGATAAAGTAATGTTGTTGGTTTCAGTTATTGAAGCATTATTACTTATTTGAACAGTTGAATTAGTTCCACTTACCGACCAGGTTCCCGTAGTCGTCATATTGTGGCCACTTTGAACGATAAAAATATCCCCACTAGTAAAATTAGTTGGATTTGAGCCGGTTCCATCTGTATTTGTCCACCAACTAGTAAAAGAGTTGACAGGATTATTATTAATGGAATAATAAGTTACTGCGGTAAGTGGTGTAAATGTATAAACCTGACCAGTAGCCGGTTTAATATTAAGATTTGAAGTTTCTACTGTAGAACTAGCAGAAGGACTGGTTCCTGTTCCATCCAAAGACAAAAAATGACCGGAACCAGATACTCCATCAGCAATACCTATGGTCGCAGAGCCATTTAAAACATTATTAGGCTCTTGCTGATAAATGAACTCTATTACATTTGTTGTTTCATATAATTTAGCAATGACGGAAATTACTCTACTATCTGCATTATAGTTCCACTCAGCCCTTCTCCATTCAATTGTAAAAACCCTGTTTGGGGAAGTTCCACTTGTATTACTTCTTAATTCTCCTGAACTCATGTCAAGATCATCCCATAGCGGAGCTATTACAGGCCTTGTTATACCTGACAAATCATTTGTATATAAAGCATTATTTAAAGCAGTTCCGCCTAATGCCATCCATCCATTTGTTGATGCATGTATAGTTGTATAGTCGTTTCCACAAAACCTGAATGTAAACCCAATCGGAATATTATTGTAATATCCATCATCATTACTACCACCACTGCGAGTTATTGTATATGTATTATTCAACCCGCTATATGTCCCTGAAGAAGCAGAAAAAATATATTGCGAGACAGTCTGCCCCGCAACCTCTCCCACAAATAACAACATCCCAACAACCAAAACAGTTACCCGCCCCAATTGCTGAAATCCGATTTTAGCCTTAACCATACCCTGAAATATCTTATGTAACAACCCCATTACCATATAGTAACTGATTTTATAGCTTTTCGCTGGTTTTATATAGGTGTTCGTTTCTCCTCTCATTTGCAATTTCCGATCAATCAATTTAATCGGAAACTACCATTGATACGGATCAATGATTTAATTGTTACAAATTTTAATAAATTATTCCGATAAAATTTAAATATCTAATGGTTTTCTCGTATAGCTTATGAATACTTCATTAAGTAAATGCTGAGAGTTAATGATATGATAAAGGGGGTTAAATAAATTTACGATAATCTGTCCACAAATAAAAACATCCTTCTATATAAAATGTTCAGATAAAATTTATAATCGGACCTTTTTTTAATTTTATTTTAATGAAAGGCTGCTATGTTTCAATTTTGAGCCCTTTTATAAAGAACATAGCAGCCTTTTCTATCAATAATTACTGTAAACCGAATCGGTACTGTCGTTTTCTACTTTTATTTCTACGCCACGGTTGGAGCCGTTTTTGGGAGCATGTTGCGGTGCTTTTTTGGCAGGCTCCTTTCGTGCGGTGTTTTTAGCAGCCAGTTGTTTGTCGGTTTTAAAGAAAGCGATAACATCCTTCAGCATTTCGGCCTGACTGGCCAGTTCTTCGGAGCTGGAGCTCATTTCCTCGGCCGATGCCGAATTATGCTGCGTTATTTGCGACAATTGACCCACAGCCTGCGAAATCATTGCTGCTCCCGAACTTTGTTCTATACACGAGGCGGCTATTTCCTGCACCAGGCGGGTGGTTTTTTGTATGTCGGGTATAAGTTTGGACATAAGCATACTGGTATCTTCGGTAATCTGCAAACTTTCGGACGAGAACTGGTTGATCTCGATAGCTGCTTTCTGGCTGGTTTCGGCGAGCTTACGTACTTCGGCGGCAACAACTGCAAAGCCTTTGCCATGCTCGCCGGCACGTGCTGCCTCAATAGCGGCATTTATCGCCAATATGTCGGTTTTTTCGGCAATATTGTTGATCACTTTTATCTTTTCAACGATTTGGCGGATGGCATCCAAGCTGAGTCGCGATGCCTGGTTCACTTCTTCGATACCCTGCGAAGAGATAAGTGCTATTTTTTCGGTTTGGGTAGCATTATCGCTGTTTTGTTCAATGGTAGTCGCCATTTCTTCAATAGCCGACGATATTTCTTCGGACGAGGAGGCCTGTTCATTGGCACCTTCCGAAAGTTGTACAGCAGCGCCACTCATTTCGTTGCTGCTTATGGCAACATTGGAGGCCGATTCTGATATTTGAACAACAATATCGTTCAGCTTCAAAACCATACCCGAAAGGGCTTCCATAAGCTCGTCGTTCTCCGATCGCTTGCTCAGCGTAACGGTCAGGTCGCCATTGGAAATTAGCTTGGCGTTTTCGCAAATCAGCTTCGTTGAATCGACCAAGACCTGGAAGGATTCGGCCAACTTGCCAATTTCATCCTTATTACCTACATGCAGATCAACATTTAAGTCGCCTACAGAAATTTTTTGCGCTGCAACCTGCATTTTACGAACGCCTGTAGAGATATTTTTAGATAAGTTGTACGATATAACTAAACTTAACAAAATAGACAACAAAATAACGCCCATTATAATAAGGGTAGTATTTCGAAAAGCTTTCTCTACCTCGAGAGAGGCGGCTAGATTGCCCTGGTTATTCATATCGATAAGCTTTTGCAGAATATTGGATATATTGTAGTAACTGTCCATCGATTTTCCCAAAAGAATACCCTGAGCTTCCCTATTTTTGCCTTTTTTAAGCAAATCAATAACCATTTCATTTTGCTCTACATATTTGGAATAATCCTGACGAAACGAATTAAACAGTTTGCGTTCATTATCCTGAATAATTAAAGGTTGATAAGCCTGGCTCAAACGTTCAATATCAATTATAACAACCTCTATTTGCTGAACAACTTTGGCCATTTCGGATTGTGAGTTACGGAATACAGCTTTGTAATCGAGCGCATTTAAATCCTTAAACTTACCCTGAACAGCGGTTAGGGTATTTACGCTGGGGATCCACTTCTGCGTAATTGTTTTTGCCTGGCCTCCAATAATTTTTGTGCGCAACAAAGAGATTGATCCCATTATAACAGTTGTTAAAACAATGGTTAAAAGTCCGAGTAAGATCTTTGCCCTTATAGATAACTTTTTCATTTGTATAATTTTTTGGTTATTAAATACATTATTAGGATAAATATTATTATTCAGATTGTGATTCTTCGGCCGTTGCAAGCACCTCAACAATTTCGGCTTCGGAAAGTGCAAACACCTTATCAATATCAAGGATCATGATAAAATCGGCGTTTTGGCGCACTACTCCCGAGATGTAGCGGACATCGTACCCAATGCCCATTTCGGGTACCGGTTTTATTTCGTCGGGCAGAATCTCAATCACATCTTTCACAGCATCGGCAGTAGCTGCAACAATAAGCTTATGCGAATCGGTGCTCAGGTCGAAAACGATAACAAAATGTTTGTCGTCTTCCTCAAAAGCCGGGAGGTTAAACTTCTGCCTTGTATCTATTACAGGCAAAATCTCACCCCTGAAGTTAATGATGCCTAAAATGTGCGCAGGGGTTTGCGGTACTTTGGTGATATTTTGCTTTTCGAGTACTTCCAGCACTTTGGTAACATGAACAGCAAAATATTCCTGTCCGAGTAAGAATGTAAGAAGGGTTTGTTTTGTTTTCATCGGTAAATATTATCATTAGGTTTCATGTTTATGCGTGTTTCATAACGTCAATTTATTTTCCCCCTTGGCGAAGGGGGGCTGGGGGATTGACTCCAATTTATGAGAGCTAATCCAATAATGCCAGATAAAATAATGAGTTGCACGATTTTCAATTAAATTCAAGCTTAATAGAAAATTATTATAGATCAATCCCCCAGCCCCCTTCGCCAAGGGGGAACGAAAAGGGCTAGTTATTACTATAGATATGGAATCTATTCCGACCTTCATGTGCATTTATTTAATTAATAAGCTGTGACAGCCAGTGTAGCCTTCAATTTCTCCGTATCCAGCAGTAGGGCAATAGCTCCGTCGCCCAAAATACTGGCACCCGAAATAAAATCGGCATTCTGCACAGCTTTAGACATGGGTTTGATTACAGCCTGATGCTGACCAATAATGTCGTCGGCCACTATGGCATATTTTTTACCCTGCTTGCTAATAATGATCAGCTTCTCCTTCTCCGGACTTTCGGAAATTGTTCCGAAACTGGTGCGCAAACAAATGAAAGGGATAAGCTCGCCGTTGTAAGGTATCAGCTTATTCTGACGATTGCACATGGTGCTGTGATTTTCGATGTTACAGGCCTCAATATCGTCCATAGGAATGGCAAATACTGATTTATCAGCACGGATAAGCAGCGTATCAATAATGGATATGGTTTGCTGGAGCTTAATGGTAAACGTGGTTCCTTTGCCACGCTTCGATTGAACAAAGATTTCGCCACGTATTTCATGTATCTTTTTCCGTACGATATCCATGCCAACGCCTCGTCCGGAGACTTCCGTAAGGCTCTGTGCCGTAGAAAACCCAGGCAGGAAGATCAAATCGAAAATTTCTTTTTCAGAAAGCATGGCTTCGGGCTGGATAAAACCCATGTCGACGGCCTTGCGATAGACATAATCAATATCGATACCCGTACCATCGTCGCCCACTTCAATAAATACGTTATTTCCCGACTCGTATGCATTGAAATAGATAATTCCGGTTTCGTCCTTATTGCTCAGTTTGCGCTTTTCGGGCATTTCGATGCCATGATCGATGCAATTGCGGATAAGATGCATGATCGGTTCTGCCACTATGTCTACGATATTCTTGTCCAGCTCGATGGTTTCGCCTTTAATAGAGAAATTGACCTTTTTGCCCAGCGTATTGGATAAATCGCGGATAAGCCGCTGGTACCTGAGTAACATTTCCTGAAGCGACACCAACCTTATACTAAGGGCATTATCACTAAAGAGCTTCGAGAGTTTTTCGATTTTCTCGGCTGTTTCGATAATTTTCTCGTCCGATCGTTTCTGAATGGCAAGCAGCAGTTCCGATTTAGAAGTTACCAGCTCAGTAACCAGGTACATTAAGGTATCCAGCTTAGAAGCATCCACATGAATGCGATGCGAAACCTGTACTCCGTTGTTCTTTACACCTATCCTTCCCAGTTGGGGCAATGTAACTTGCGGAGCTTCACTCTTTATATCACTTCGTTCACCAGATTTAGAAACATACGACGCTTCCTTTTCCCTGGTTAATTCTTCATTTTCGTCGAGCTGCTTTTCATCAAAAATATCGAAATCGGCTATTTTACTAACCTTGCAGTTATCCGAAATAAACATTAGTACATCCGTAATCGCATCCTGGCCTTTATCGGTAACTACAAATATGTTCCAGAAAGCAATAACATTGTCCTCGACGTTACTATGAATAACGCATTTACCCAATTGATGCAGGTCGCCGATGATCAGCGACAAATTTACGCCACGGTATATGAGTTTTTCGTCGGGATACAATACAATTTGCCATGTTTGCACGCCTTCGTGCTTTTTAACTTTGAGAGGCTTCTCTACTGGCCCCTTCTGCACTCCAGCCTGCTTGTTATAGTTAGATACAGACTGGATGATTAAGGTGTGGTTTGCAATGTTGTCCTTTATTCTTAATTCCGGATCGTTAAGCAAATTGCGGATATGATCGGCCACGGCCAGCGTCAGGTCTATAAGTGCCTTGGATACGTCCAGCTTATTCTCACGCACCAGATCGTACAGCGTTTCTACTTCATGGGTTACTTCCATGATCTTGTCGAACCCATACATACCGCTCGCGCCCTTAATTGTGTGCATGGTGCGAAAAACCTGGTCGATGTGCGGTTTGCTAACCGGGTTATTCTCCAATGCCAGGAGGTCCGAATCGAGGCTCGAAAGAAG
>DATALJ010000031.1:0-29868 GCA_036261135.1 Bacteroidales bacterium | reverse complement strand
GATTGGTTTATGACATAAAAGGAAATACGGCTTCTTCGGTGCAATTCTATGTGACAGACAGCACCAGACATTTTATTCGCGGGGCATTGTATTTCGAGGCCCAGCCAAACAAGGATTCGCTGGCCCCTGTCATTGATTTCTTCCGTAAAGACATCATTCATTTAATTGAAACGTTGAAATGGAAATAATTCCGAGGTTTCAACGTTCTATTAAATCATAATTCTAACAACCCTCTGGCTTTCCCGACTTTTTTATTAAATTGATACCAAAAGAATAGAAAAACGATACTTTTGTAATTGTTTAACCAGTTTGAGGGCTTTGCCCTATATTTAGCTTTTAAACGATAGATTTTATGGGTGTAATCAGAAACGAATATATTGAACAGGACTGCATAATTGGGTTATGGGAAATTAACGAAACGTTCGATACGCTTTATTCCATGGTATCGCTCAACGATGAGGATAAAGACACACTATTCAGCTTTAAGAATGATGCCAGGCAGTTAGAATGGCTTAGCGTAAGGGCACTATTAAATCAGCTAACCCAGAAAGAGTCGAGCATTGTTTACAACGAAGAGCACAAACCCTTTCTGCACGACAATTCTTACAACATTAGCATATCGCACTCCCACAAGCTCACATCTATTTTACTTAGCAAAAATAAAAAAGTAGGCATCGACCTTGAATTCATGTCGCACCGAATTAACAAAATCGCACATAAATTCATCAATTGCAACGAACAGATTACTGCGGTAAAAGAGCTTGAGAAACTTCACCTTTATATCCATTGGTGTGCCAAGGAAGCGCTCTACAAGATTTGCGACAAGAAGAACATTAACTTCAAGGATAATCTTACCATTAAGCCTTTTGATATACGCCAGGAAGACTCAATCATTGGGATTCATCACGATGAGGATATTCACAATGAATTTGTGATGAAATACCACATTCACGATAACTACGTTATTGTTTATTGCACTAAATAAAAAAGCATGTCGTTTTATCAGAAAATAGCTCAGAATAAAGCCGACCATAAAAAAATGCTTGGCGTGCTTATTGATCCTGATAAATACACGAACGAAATGCTGAATACCGTTATGGATTATGCGCAACAGACAAGCGTATCATTCTTTCTAATTGGAGGAAGCCTTGTTAGCAAGAACGTAAACGATACCATTCATTATATTAAAGAGAAATCGGGTTTACCTGTATTTTTATTTCCAGGAAACCTTCTTCAGCTCTGCGATCAGGCCGACGGCATTTTACTGTTATCGTTAATTTCGGGCCGCAATCCCGAATATCTCATAGGCAACCATATACATGCCGCTCCGTTTCTGGGTAAATCGGGCATGGAAATCATATCCACCGGATATATGCTGATAGATACTGGCAAGAGAACATCGGTAGAATACATCAGTAATACCTTCCCCATTCCCAATAACAAACCCGATATTGCTGTAGCAACAGCAATGGCAGGCGAAATGCTGGGTATGAAACTTATATACCTCGAAGGTGGCAGTGGCGCTCAGGAGCCAGTAAACGCCAAAATAATAAGCGAAGTTAAAAACAATATATCCATCCCCCTGATTGTAGGTGGTGGCATACAAACCGCCAGTCAGGCATCGGAAATTATTAATGCAGGAGCCGACTGTATCATTGTTGGCAACGCAATAGAAAGTAATCCCAAGCTTCTTTTCGATATTGCCCCATACGTTTCGTAATAAAAAGAAGCTTTTCGTCAAAATAGCTATTTAACATCGCCGGCCTTTTAAAGAATTTTGTAACTTTCTCTTGTATTTATGCCTTCCTGCTTTATTTAATACCTACTACCATGAAGAAACAGGAAATGAACAATCAGAAAATTTCCGGTAGGGATGCAAAAAAAATGCACGACATCAAACATCCTCATTCTCATAAACCGGAACGGAAATCGCACAAGCCTTTGGTATATAATGAATATGATGAACTGGAAATTCTCCAGGAGTTTTTTACACATCCCAATTACCTGGAAGATTACGAGGCGTGAATTCTTCGAAATAAACGATACAGGCAGGAGCCTGTATAAATATACTTGGCTAAGGTTGGAACCTTAGCCAAGCACAAAATTTGTTTGTCATTTCCGGCGAGGCCGGAATCCGTTAACAACGGAGCACAAAGCAAATTTATAAGCTATGAAACCCATAGGGATTCCGGCCTTCGCCGGAATGACAATTCTCAAACCGTTACTTAAACCACGCCTAAATCAAGCATTGCGTTGGCTACCTTCAGGAAGCCGGCAATGTTGGCGCCCTTTACGTAGTCGATATATCCATCGGGCCGTTCGCCGTATTTGCGGCACGACTCATGAATATTTTTCATGATTTCGTGCAGGCGGCGATCTACCTCATCGCGTCCCCAGTTTAATTTCATTGAGTTCTGAGCCATTTCGAGGCCTGATGTGGATACTCCACCAGCATTGGCCGCTTTTCCCGGTGCAAAAATCAGCTTAGCCGCTTGAATTCGTTCAATAGCCTCAGGCGTACATGGCATGTTCGCACCTTCGCAAACACACATGCATCCATTATTAATAAGATTTTCGGCATCGTCCTTGTTCAGTTCGTTTTGGGTGGCACAAGGCAGTGCAATATCGCATTTTACTTCCCAAGGGTGCTTTCCTGCCACAAATCTGGCCGATGGGAACTGCGTAGCATAAGGACGCACTATATCTTCGTTGCTGGCGCGAAGCTCCAACATGTATTCAATTTTTTCGCCCGAAATACCATCTGGATCATAAATATAGCCGTCGGGACCTGATATGGTTACTACTTTAGCACCAAGCTCAGTAGCCTTCTTTACTGCACCCCATGCAACATTACCAAAACCTGAAACAGCAACCGTTTTATTCTTGAGCGTTTCACCAACATGAGCAAGCATTTCCGATGTAAAATATACAACCCCGAAACCAGTTGCTTCAGGCCGTACAAGGCTACCGCCCCAGTTTATACCTTTGCCGGTAAGTACTCCGTTATGTTCATGTGTAAGTTTCTTGTACATTCCAAATAAAAAGCCAATTTCGCGACCACCTACGCCAATATCCCCCGCTGGCACATCGGTTTCGGGACCAATTACATTCCAAAGCTCAAGCATAAATGACTGACAGAAACGCATCACCTCAGCATTCGATTTCCCTTTGGGATCAAAATCGGAACCGCCTTTTGCACCTCCCATAGGCAAGGTTGTAAGACTGTTCTTGAAAATTTGCTCAAACCCAAGGAATTTCAATATACTCAGGTTAACACTCGGGTGAAACCTCAATCCACCCTTATAAGGGCCAATGGCATTGTTAAACTGCACGCGGTAACCCCGGTTTACGTGTACCCCACCCCTGTCATCCACCCAAGGCACTTTAAAGCTCAGTACCCTGTCGGGTTCAATCAGGCGCTCTATAATATTAGCGGATTCAAACTGAGGATTCTGATTATATATTTCTTCAATAGATTCCAATACCTCACGGACAGCCTGAAGGTATTCCAGCTCACCGGGATTTCTTTTTTCCAGATCGCTGAGTATTTTACTTACGTTCATAAGATGTATTTTTAAAAAAATATTGCCGATATGTTTAAATAAGCTGGTAAGCTTACACTAAATGTAACGCTATTTTTCACCATGATTCATGACTTTGTTCATGAAAAAGGGTGCTATTTGATATCATTCCGGAGGTTGCGGTTTAAAGACCACTGCTTTATTCTTCCGGCTATCTAGCACAACTCTTATGGGTAGATCAAAGGAAATACGCCGTAAATATTCATCTTCGTAAGAAGCTGGCTGGCGGTTCAGGTATTCTACATCGTAAAAGCCATCGTTATTATAGGGATTCACCGTTAAATACCCAACCCTGAACGTTGTTAAATTTTGAAAGAAATGGGTACCCTGACTTGGATCGATCCGGTAATTCTCGAGCCCGGATTCCACAATAACCCTGGCTTCGGAAATTTGTGGCCACTTCACAGGAATACCCAGCCAGGGATCGCTCGACCCCCAACGACCTGGTCCAACCAGTATATAATTTCGCTTTTCAGTTATAAACTTTGCATTTAAGGTTTCCAAGCGGGTAACGATTTGCTTAGTTTCCGACGATTTAAAAGATTCCGGCTTTACATACACCAAATCGTAAATATTTTCGATATATCCGTTGCCTAATGCAGCCGACGACTGAATGATCGTCTCCTCGTTGGGGATATCATCTGTTTTAAAAGTAATCCGCTGGTCGTTAAACACAATGGGGCGAATTTGAAGAAAGTTAAATATGGGCTGTTTACCATATGGCACGTCCAGATTCACAGCAAATTCAATCTCTACAGGACTTCCCATTTCCTGGTGACCTATCTCCAGCATGGTATCGAGTATTTCAGACAAAGGAAAAGTGTTATGCTGCAATATGTTGGAGAATGTAATAATCCTCTTCCCGTCGTAAAGAACCCCATCGCGAATAACGTTATTCTCTAAATCGAACGTAGATGCAACGAACCGAAGGGTTTTGTCGCCTTCAGCATCAGTAATTTTGAGGCGCAGCAAGTTACTGCTATCATCAACATACGGTTCAAAATCAGATGAAGAAAGGTCTAAGGCATAAAACTGTTTCTGTGTATCTTTTATCGCCATAGATACAGACGACAGTTGTAATAAATTCTTAGGATATTTGGGCGAAAACCGCATGGCAATACCTCCATCTACCACATACTTACCCAACCCAAAGCCTACGTTTACGATCCCATCATTCGATTTTTCAGGGGGTATAGGATAAAAATTAATGGAACGAGCCGTGCCCGAAAGGGTTGGATAGAATTTATTCCCGTACTGTTTTCCACATAATTCCTGAATGATAATACCCATCTGCTCTTCGTCGATCACGTTCGATGTTGCAGCCATATAAGCCTTACTGCTCCTAAAATAGACGGATGCATATACCGCTTTTATCGCTTTAAGAACGGACTGTAATGTAATCCCAGTCTGACTTGCGGGGTTTGGAATCATATAGGTTGAATATATCCCGGCGAACGGCTGATATTGGGAGTCTTCCAACTTGCTCGAAGAACGCACTGCAATTGGATTCTTAACATGACTGAGGAAAGCGATGAGATCCTCGCTCAGCGATTCAGGAAGTGATGCCGCAAGAAACCGCGCCAAAATTGTCTCATCAGGCAAGTCTGTCAATGCCATCTCGTACAGGTTATTTCTTTCCATGAATTCCTCAAATACGTCGGTTGAAACAACCACACTGAGCGGAATGGTAATATGTACATTAGGAAATGTCTCGTTCAGCTTATATCTTTTGATGATAGAACTAAGAAATACCAGTCCACGTGCCTTTCCGCCAACCGATCCCTCCCCTATTCTTGTAATAGGGAGCTGTTCGTCATAACATCCCCTGTCGAAGTTAACAATTATGCCAGTTGCCCTGCTTAACCGGTAGCTAGCCATTGCCCGGGAAATATATTTGCGGGCCTCGCCCAACGAATCGAAGTCTTCGACCTGAATTTGCTTGAACATCTTTGCAATGGGGAATAACGACCGGGCATTTAGCCATTTCGAAATCTCATTGCGCGATGTATGAAAGACAAATGAATCGTCGGGCACTTTGAGAATCTGATTCTGAAGCTGAACCAAGTCCGATGCCCTGGCAATTACACTCATTGTTGAAGGGTCGCGAAAAACAAAGTCGCCAAACCCGAAATTGCCGGTAATATAATTCTGTAGGTCGGCAGACAAGGTTTTTGAATACTTATGAATAAACCCAACATTCAGGTCACAGATCAGCTTTTCGTTTTCAATGTCCGACGATTGAAAAACAAAGGGCATGTGCGGATCTTCCTTTCGAACGATTTCGCATAACCGGATTCCTCCTTTTATTTTTTCTGTTTTTCGGGCATCCTCTTTCACGCTAATGTCCGAAATTACGCCTAATAAGTTGTTTTTATATTTCTCGTACAGCTCCAGCGCTTCGTTGTATGTAGTTGCCAGCAATATTTTGGGACGCCCACGCATTCGCAGGCGGCGTTGGTGTTCATTTAAAGCTTCTTTAAGGAATTCGCGCGATTGATTAAAAACAACCTTATACAGAGCAGGCAAGTAAATGGATGTAAAGCGTATCGAATCTTCAAGCAACAGTATGGTTTGCACACCCACATTGGCGACATCATATTCAGCATTCATCCGATCTTCCAGGAGCTTAATAATTGCTAATAGCAAATCGGCATTGCCTAACCAGCAGAATACGTAATCTACTGCCGATAAATCCTCGTTTTTGAGTTTTAACGAAACCTCGCGCGAGAAATGCGTAAGTACTACAATAGGAATGTGGTTGTACTTCGCTTTTATTTGATGCGCCAGGCCAAATGGATCGATGTCGGGAATGCTTAACATTTCAATCACCAGATCGATCTGTTCATTCTCGAGTATCTGAAATGCTTTTTTAGCAGAATCGGTGTGCCGAAAGCTGGGAGGTTGCCGAAGGTTAAGCGAAACGTATTCTTTGAATATTTGTTCTTCTATACGTCCGTCTTCTTCTAGTACATACGCGTCGTACGTGCTACAAATGAGCAGCACCTTGCGAATGCGCTTTTGCATAAGTAAATTAAAATCCGCTTCGTTGAATGTAATGTGCTCCGGATCGGTCAACTTCTGATTAGGCAACATGTTGAAGGAGTTTAGACAACTAAAGATAGTAAAAAGAAGTTGAAAAAGAATACGATTTAGCGCAGGTAGCAACGTGAGATTTAACAATAAGCGAGAAAGAACCAAAGTCCTTCACAATTCCACAAAAAAAACGGCTGCCTTAAACAAAGCAGCCGTTCGGGGAGTATCATCAAAAAAACATCATCCAATCTCAAATACGTCTCCGCTGTTGAGGAGATCGTCAACACATTTAATTTTCGAGGTTTTCCGGGCTTCGGTGATTTGTTCTTCCACTAAATCGTCGTAAGTAGAGTATTTAGCTGAACGAATAACCCCAATAGCAACAGGAAACTCGGGAAGTTCCATCTTAGCCAGCATTAGGTGAATTCCAGGATCCTGAGTGTGCTGATCGTGAACCAGAATATCGCTCAAGGTAACCCCGTTCTGACCAATGGAAACCACCTCCAGCTTGTTGTTGTGCAGGCGCAACCCTTTGTTCTTTTCCTTTCCGAAGATCATAGGCTTGCCGTGCTCAAGAATTAGCTGGTGATCATCGCGCAAATCCTTGGATGTAACCTGAGCATGCGTTTTGTCAGCAAATATAACGCAGTTTTGAAGAATCTCAATTACCGAAGTTCCATCGTGCTTGGCCGCTTCGAACATCACATCGGTCATAATCTTAGGACTTTGGTCGGTTACACGTGCAAAGAATGTTCCCTGCGAGCCAATTACCAATTCTCCCGGATTAAATGGATGCTCAATAGTTCCATAAGGAGAGGTTTTGGTAATGGTTCCAAGCGGCGTTGTAGGAGAATACTGCCCTTTGGTTAAACCGTATATCTGGTTGTTGAATAGTAAAAGGTTCACGTCTACATTACGACGAATGATATGGATAAAGTGGTTTCCACCGATAGCCATCGAGTCACCGTCGCCGGTTGCAATCCATACGCTGAGGCGTGGGTTAGCCAGCTTTACACCAGTAGCAATTGCCGATGCCCTGCCATGGATGCCATGAATTCCGTATGTATCCAGGTAATAAGGAAACCGTGAAGAACAGCCGATACCCGAAACGAACATAAAGTTTTCCTTGCGGTATCCGATTTTAGGGAATACCTGCGATACCGCATTTAATATCGCGTGAGCGCCGCAACCAGGGCACCAACGCACCATCTGATCGCTTACAAAATCGTCTTTGGTTAATTCAACCTTGCTAAATTCGATAGTTCCGTTGAAAGTATTTTGTGTAGTCATTGTTACGCAAGTGTTTGATTAAATTTTTCGACCAATTCGGTTACCATAAAAGGTAATCCCTGAACTTTATTGAACTGCATGTACGAGAACTGAGGATGTACCATGCGCAGATAGTTTACAAACTGTCCGTTGTTCAATTCGCAAACCATAATCTTTTTGAAGCCCTTGAAAACCTCAGCCGTATTCTTTGGCAAAGGCATAATGTGCTTAAAGTGTACATGGCTTATCTTTTTGCCGCTATTCTGTAATTTCTTAACAGCAGAAGAAACAGCGCCCTGCGTTCCACCCCAGCTAACAACGAGCAAATCGCCTTCCGGCTCGCCATCAATAGTTTGAAGAGGAATAAAATCCTCAATCTTCTGTATTTTAGCAGCTCGCAGTTCAACCATTTTCTGGTGGTTGTTAGGATCCATTGAAACGTTTCCAATTCCATCTTCCTTTTCCAAACCACCTACCCTGTGGCGCAAGCCTTCGGTGCCAGGCACAGCCCATTTGCGAACCAGTGTTTCAGGATCGCGCTTGTAAGGTTTGTAGCCAGGTTCGTTGGGTTGTGCAATAGGAGGATGAATTTCGGGCAAATTGGCCACTTTATTAATTTTGAAGAGCTCGGAACCATTGCCAATATATCCATCGGTAAGAAGAATAACCGGAGTCATGTGTTCCATCGCTAATTTAGCCGCTTCGAAAGCTGCATAATAGCAATCGGCAGGCGAAGAAGCCGCTAATACTACGAGCGGGCATTCGCCATTGCGTCCGAAAAGGGCCTGATAAAGGTCGGCCTGTTCCGATTTAGTGGGCAAGCCGGTTGAAGGACCTCCACGTTGTACGTTCACAATAACGAGAGGCAATTCGGTAATCACTGCAAGACCCAGCGCTTCAGTTTTGAGCGACAAACCCGGGCCTGATGTGGTTGTTACAGCCATAGAACCGGTATAACTTGCACCAATGGCGGAACAAATACCTGCAATCTCGTCTTCGGCCTGGAATACTTTAGCGCCGAGCGATTTGTGCTTGGCCAGTTCAATAAGAATATCGGTTGCAGGTGTTATAGGATAGGAACCAAGGAATATAGGCCTTCCCGAACGTTCGGATGCAGCCAGAAGTCCCCATGCTGTTGCAATGTTTCCTGTGATATTTCTGTATTTTCCTTTTTCGATCTTTGCAGGTGGTACATAGAAGCGAGATTCAAGCGCTTCTACGGTATCTCCGTAATAATATCCAGCCTCAAGAACAGCCTTATTGGCCTCTATAAGCGATGCCTTCTTGCCGAATTTCTGCGTTATATATTCTTTGGTAGAATCGAGTGGCCAGTTGAAAATGAATAACGTAAGACCCAGTGCAAACATGTTGCGTGTTTTGCCGGCGGTTTTAACATCCACGGCCATCTCTTTCAGCGCTTCCCTGGATAACGTTGAAATAGGAGCCTTAATTACATAATATTTCGACAAAGAGCCATTTTCGAGCGGATTACTATCGTATCCGGCTTTCGTAAGTGCGGCTTCTTCAAAAGCATCCGCATCAACAATAATGGTGGCACCTTGTTTTACCCATTTCAGGTTGGCTTTAAGCGATGCAGGGTTCATGGCTACCAAAACATCGCAATAATCGCCGGATGTGCGAATTTTATTTTTTCCGATATGTACCTGGAAACCCGATACACCAGCCACTGTATTATGTGGGGCGCGAATTTCGGCAGGATAATCGGGGAAAGTAGATAAATCGTTTCCCGCTTTCACTGCGGCATCCGAAAAAAGTGTACCTGTTAGCTGCATTCCGTCCCCTGAGTCGCCTACAAACTTTACAACGACTTCATCGAGTTCGAGAATCTTCGGATCACTACTCATATTATTCTGATTAAAAGGTTATATATTGTGTTTTCAATTTGTTCCTACTGATAGTAAGTCTCTCGTTCTGCCAACCGCATACTGCAATGGTTTGAGAGAATTGTCCGGCAAAAATCCCGCGATTTTTTAATCGATGGCAAAATTAACTTTTTTTTGGTAAGAACATGAGAAAACTCATATTTTTAACCCAGGCAAAATATTATTTACTCACCGCCACTCATCATTCAATAATATCGAAAAGCGAAATGCGAATTAAAAGCTGATTCCCAAATATTAAAATGATTTAAATCAAACCGGGAACATTAATTTTTGCCGTGTTTATGAGGCAACCGGTAAGTAAAACAGGGTATTTGCAGCTGCAATTTTGTTCTCCTGAAAGCCAGGCAACACATTTTAACCTGCAAATATACTGTCCGGAATCCGAGGCAGCCTCTTTGCAGGTGCAATTTTCGTCCCCCGAATCCGGGACATGAAATTTGCAGGTGCAAATATGTTGCCCAGAAAGTTAGGGAAGACATTTGCAGCTGCAAAGAGGCTGCCCTGAAAGTTGGGGGAACAAATTGCAGCTGCAAATATGGCGCCCTGAACTCCGGGGAAACAAATTGCAGCTGCAAATGTCTTGCCTTGAATTCAGAACATAAAAATTGCAATAACTAATACCCTTTTTGAACCTAAATTGGTGCAAGTAGTTTATTTTTGCAGTAAAATATTTATTATGGCTTTGATAAAACCTGTACGGGGAATTCATCCGAAAATTGGGAAAGAATGTTTTTTGGCCGACAACGCAACAGTGGTTGGCGATGTAGTAATGGGCAACGATTGCAGCGTTTGGTTTAACGCGGTTTTGCGCGGCGACGTGAACTCGATCCGCATTGGCAACAACGTGAACATACAGGATGGCGCTGTATTGCATACTTTGTACCAAAAATCGACAATAGAAATCGGCGACAACGTATCTATCGCACACAATGCGGTAATTCATGGCGCAAAAATAGCTTCGAATGTACTTATAGGCATTGGTGCCATCGTACTCGACCATACAGTAATTGGCGAAAACTCAATTGTAGCCGCAGGAGCCGTTGTTCTATCCAACACAGTAATTGAACCCAATAGCGTTTGGGGTGGCAATCCGGCCCGAAAGCTTAAAGATATTGAACCGCAGCAATCGGCAGAAATGATCCAGAAAATCGCAAGAAATTACAAGATGTATGCGGGCTGGTTTATGGAAGAAGATGGCTCTGAACAAAATAAACGCAGTTAAAGCGTTTGTACTTCCAGCAATCGGGATTGTATGGCTTTCATGCGGTCCTGCTGTTCTATCGAGAAAGTGCGCGATGCTGTATTCAAGAACTCCAGTAAATGCAGCGATTTTGCATAGAATTCCGCACTCACCGTTTTCATACCCTGTGCGTAGCGCAATTCGGCCTCGGCGTAAAACAATTCAGCCAGAATCTGAAGATGCCCGTTGGTGTAATGGTGTTCCTGTATTAGTTTCACCGTAAGTTGGTCCTGGGGAATTGCACGGAAAAAAGCGGCATCTTCCTTTAACAAGTCGTGATATAAATTATCGAGCATTTCGGTGGCCTTCGGAAACTCACCTTTTCTAATACGACCCATGAGTGCGGCAATCAGGTCGCCCATCATTTCAATCATGCGCAATATGAAATCTTTCTGATACATAAGGATTCATTTATACCCAAATGTACAAAACAGGAAGGGCGAAACCAAAACAATTTATATAAGAGAAGTTAAACTTCTATATGTTCCGACTTTGCTTCTTCTCCATAGAAAATGGCAGCCTGCCGGTCGAATATCTCGGCTGTTTCCGTAGTAAAGAATCGTAGCGAATGCTGTTTACTGCATTTTTCATCCATTTCGGGGTGTCGCTGGAGGTAGTCTTTTAAACTATCGGCAACAATTGTTCCCTGCGAAAGAAGTGTTACCGAATCAGGAACAAACTTTCGTATTTTAGACAATAACAGTGGATAATGGGTACATCCCAGCACAATGGTATCGATTGTAGTATCCTGCGACAGCAATTGGTTTACATACTTCTCTACAAAGAAATCGGCGCCATCGGTGAGGTGTTCGTTGTTCTCAATAAGTGGTACCCACATAGGGCATGCCTGCTGGTAAATATTAACCGAAGGAAAGAACTTCCCAATTTCTAATGGATAGGAGTTAGAATTAATGGTACCTGGCGTTCCCAGTATTCCGATCTTGTTTGTTTTGGTATAGTTACCAATAACCTCGGCACTTGGACGTATTACGCCCAATACCCGTCGCGAAGGATCAATGAGCGGCAGATCGCGCTGCTGGATACTACGGAGCGCTTTTGCCGATGCGGTGTTACAAGCAATGATCACAAGGTGGCAACCCATGGAAAACAGTTTCTTCACACTTTCCAGCGTAAACTGATAAACCACCTCAAAAGAACGGGTTCCATAAGGATTGCGTGCGTTATCGCCCAGGTATACGTAATCGTACTTCGGTAATGTTTTTACAATCTCCTTTAATACGGTGAGCCCACCATACCCGGAATCGAAAACGCCTATTGGACCTTGTTCCATTGTTGTATAAACATAAAAACCGACCCTATAAGAGTCGGTTTTGTTATTATTTCGAAATAAAATTATTTCTTAATACCAAGTTTTGCTTTTACCTGAGCAGTTATGTTCTGGCTATCAGCTGAAATGTAGGGAATTGTATTGGAACTGATATCGAAAATATACATGAAACCACCTTCTTTACCAATTTCTCCTATGGCTTTATCGAGCTTTTCGACAATTGGTTGTAGTAATTCAGCTTGTTTCTGGTTATATTCAGTCGATGCATTCTGCTGAAATTCCTGAATACGTGTTTGCATCTGGGTAATTTCTTCGTATTTGGTTTTCTTCACTAAATCAGACAGTGCACCTTCTTTTTCCTTCTTCGAAACATCCTCAATCTTCTTGTTTAGTTCAACGTTCATTGCTTCCAGCTGATCATTTAAATCTTGTCCGTATTTCTGAAGCTTAACAAAAGCGCTGTCACGTTCAGGCATTAAAACAATAATTTCCTGTTTATTGATATGCCCGAATTTAAGGGCTTTTTGTTGTGCAAACCCAACTGTAGGGAATATAACAAATAAGGCTAAAATAACTATTCTGATAGTCGTTCTCATTGTAATAGATTTTAATTTGTGCAAATGTAAAAAATTAATTTTTATATCCTAGACGTTGCAAAACTTCGTCGCTTTTATCATTTTTAGGATTCGAGTAAAGAACACCCGGATTCGAGGCGGTATCGAAAATGATAGCATAGCCTTGTTCCAATGCAATTTCTTTTACAGCATTGAAAACTTCGTCCTGGATGGGTTTGATTAGTTCCTGGCGTTTTTTATTAAGCATACCGTCGCTTCCGAAATACTTCTTTTGAAGATCCTTTACTTCCTTTTCTTTCTTAATAATTTCATCTTCGCGTTTGGTCTTCATCTCGTCGGAAATAAGCACTTTTTCGCTCTGGTAGGATTTGTACATTTTATCAATATCGGCGTACTTTGCTTCAATTTCCTTTTGCCATTCCTGTGAGAGCTTGTCAACCTGTTCCTGAGCACCTTTAAACGAAGGTATATTATTTAAAATGTATTCGCTATCTACATAAGCAAACTTCTGAGCCATTGCAGACATTGCAGTAAGAGCGAATAATACAGATAATACAATTAGTTTTCTCATGGTTATAGATTTATTATATCATTGGTTATTACCAAACTTTGTACCAAGTTAAATTGAATTTAGATTTCTGTTTCTTAAAAATACTTAAAACTGTTGGCCCATTACGAAATGGAACTGACCGCCGCTTCGTTTGGTTTGGCCAAATGCGGGATCAAACCCATAACCCCAATCGATACCCAACATACCAAACATGGGCAAGAATGCGCGAATACCGAAACCGGCAGATCGTTTCATAGAGAAGGGGTTAAACTTTTTAAAGTCGTACCAGGAATTACCACCTTCGACAAATACAAGACCATAAATTGTGGCCGATGCTGCCAAAGAAATTGGATACCTTAATTCCATCGTAGCTTTGTGGTATATATTGCTTACATAAGAATTGTAATAGCTTTGGTTACCATTGCTATCGTAATATATTGTACGGAAACTGGCCGTAAGACTTTCGTTCTCGTAACCACGTAAACCAATGTTTTCCTTTCCATACAGGCTATACCCAGAGAAACCATCGCCACCTAAAACAAATCCTTCAAATGGAGAGTATCCTAAGTTTTCGCTATAATAACCCAAATATCCGAATTGAGTAGATATACTTAATACCAGATCCTTCCATACCTTATTGTACCATGCCGATTTGAAATTCCATTTATGGTATTCAACCCAACTGTATTTGCGAGCTTGTTCTTTATTAAAGACCTGAGCTGCACTTAAACCGTTTTTTTCATCTTCGGATAATTTCCAGAAGTTCCTCTTTTTAAACGCTGAAAAAGGAGGAGTTATTTGTAACGATAAGGAGAACATAGAACCATCGCGTGGATAAATGGGCTGATCGACCGTGCTGCGTCCAAATTGGGTTTTAAAGCTCAAATTCCGTGAAACACCATCGTTAAATATAAAACCACCGCTGCTCCAATTGGTTAATTTGTAGTTTTGGTAAGAAATTTCGTTGTACAAGGTAAAGTTATCATCGGGCCAAGTTAAGCGTCGTCCTAAACCAATGGAAGCACCGCCAACCTTAAAACTCTGATCGCTCGACTGAAACAAGCCGGTTGAGGATGAATTCTGTACATTATAAAATATGGAGAAGGAAAGCGAGTTCGGTTTCTTGCCTCCAAACCAAGGCTCGGTAAACGACATACTGTAAGCTTTATACCACGAGCCATTTGATTGCGCTCTTAAGCTCAGG
The DNA here is from genome assembly GCA_036261135.1 of Bacteroidales bacterium. Lineage (GTDB taxonomy): Bacteria > Bacteroidota > Bacteroidia > Bacteroidales > JAAUTT01 > JAAUTT01. The sequence goes on along the minus strand of DATALJ010000031.1, from coordinate 15,224 downwards.
CTTTGCCCATCGCCAGTAGGTACAGGTCGCCATGCTTTGGGTTGGAATATTTTACGCGTAGAAAAATTGCTAAACCGTAGTCCAATAGTACCAACCAACATATTTGCTCCCCAGCCCCCTGACACTTCAAGCTGGTCGCTCGATTTTTCTTCCAGATTGTATTGAATATCTACGGTACCATCCGAATAATTCGGAATAGGCATAGGTTGAATTTTCTCGGGATTGAAGAAGCCGAGCTGGCTAAGGTCGCGAACACTACGGATAATAGCTGCTTTCGAGTACAAATCGCCGGGACGTGTACGTAACTCACGCCTTATCACATGCTCATTCGTTTTCTCGTTACCATTAATGATTATCCTGTTAATGTTAGCCTGCGGTCCTTCTACTACATGCATTTCAATATCGATGCTATCTTCTCCAACAGGAATTTCAACCGGATCAATTCTTGAGAAGAGATATCCATGGTCGGTATATAAGGAGCCTACTGCGTCTTCGTCGGTATTAAGCCTTTTTTCAAAAGCTACCTGGTCGTAAACATCTCCTTTCTTCAAAACAAGGACACGGCTAAGCAATTCGCTTGGGTATTTTGTGTTACCAATCCAAACGATATTCCTGAGGTAATACTTTTCACCTTCGTGAAGAGAAATATAGAGATTGATCCTGTTCTCGCTTACAAATTTGATAGAATCCCCCAGGTATTTGTAATCCCTGTATCCGTTCTTCTTATACAAATCGTGGAGTTTTTCCTTATCTTCTTTGAACTTTTCCTCGTTGAACTTAGCTCCTGTGAAAATATTGAAATCGCGTTGTTTGGTCTTTTTTAATGCACGACGGATACGTTTGTCTGTAAACTTCTCGTTCCCATCAATAAAAATCTTCGCTATTTTCACCTTACTCTTCTTATCTACATGCACTGTAAGCGCTACACGGTTTTTATAAACGGTATCTTCAACCTGTGTAAAGGTAATAGCAGTGTTCAAAAAGCCCTTTTCTTTAAAATGCTTTTTAATCACATTTGTTATTGTATTTAAAACATTATCGTTTAACTGATTCCCGGGTTTAATACCGAGCGTTTCCTTCAAATCGTCTGCTTCTCCTTTACGAACACCTTTAATGGTGAATGAAGACAAACGAGCCCTTTCTTTTAATTGTATTTCGAGCCAAATATTTTGTCCTTCAACTTTTGTTGCTACAATTTTCACATCAGAGTATAAACCCTGCTTCCAGAATTTTTCAATAATCTTGCCAATAGCTTCGCCAGGAATGGTAATGGTTTTCCCAACGACTAACCCGGACAGAGAAATTAAAACAGCGGGGTTCGTATATTCGGTACCCGAAACTTTAACCCCTTGAATGGTATATTCCTTTTGTTCGGAATAATCGAGTAATCTCCGGGTATTTTCCAACTGTGCGTTTATATCTTCCTGCTGATTAACCTGCGAAAGTGTATCAGGCTGCGAAAGCGTATCCGGCTGTAAAATATTTGCGGATTGTTGAATAGAGTCTTGTTGAGCGGATAAAGAAAAACTTGTTATTAAAAATGCAATAAGCAAACAGATTCTGTTTAACATTGTAGATGATCTTTTTAATTAGTTATTACTTGTTCGCTGGTCTTTCCGAACCTGCGTTCGCGTTTCTGGAAATCGATGATAGCCTGGTAAAGGTCTTCGCGCCGAAAATCGGGCCAAAGAGTTTGGGTAAAATATAATTCGGAATAAGCTATTTGCCAAAGCAGGAAGTTACTTATTCTGTATTCGCCACTGGTTCTTACAAGAAGCTCAGGATCGGGAATTCCTGCTGTAGTCATATTACCGGAAATTATATCGCAGGTCAATTCTTCCGGCTTTAATTCTCCTTTTTGAACCTTATTTGCAATTTTTTTTACAGCATTAAGGATTTCCCAACGGGAACTATAGCTAAGCGCTAATGTAAGCGTGAGTCCGGTATTTCCAGATGTTCTTTGAATAGTTTTCGAAAGTTGATCAGCAACATTGGCAGGCAATTCGGTAAAATCTCCTATGGCATTCAGTTTTACATTATTCTTTAATAAAGTAGATGTTTCGGAATGGATGGTTTGAACTAAAAGAGACATTAAAGCATCTACTTCAATCTTCGGGCGGTTCCAGTTTTCAGTCGAAAACGCATATAAAGTAAGATATTTAATGCCTAATTCAGCACAAGCTTCAGTTGTATCGCGTACAGCCGCCACTCCGTTTCTATGCCCGAATATTCTTTGGTTACCCCTTTTCTTTGCCCACCTGCCATTACCATCCATGATAATCGCAATATGTTGTGGTAACCTTTCAGAAATGATTAGGTCCTTATATGACATATATAGATTTTATTCGTATACAGGGCAGTCCTTTCTGCCTCCAAAAAGGCCGAAAGTTATAAAAATTCCAGCAAAAGAATAGGTGTCCTTATTAAAAATTGAAGATTCGTATTTTCCTGCATTGGGGTTAACAAGGCCATCCACACGGTCTGTAAAGGTTTTTCTAAAACTCCATTCGGCCCCAATATTAACATTTTTTAACATGCTGTACTTTACGCCGATACCGAATGGAATGGTAAAATGAGATCCACTTTGGGTTGTACTTTCCAATACAAATGCATATCCCACACCAATGAACAAATAAGGAGAAAAAACAGTTTTCCGGTGGTCGAAACGAAAAGGAAAGAAATTATACTCTCCAACAACCTGAAAGTCGAGCATCGATTCGGAAAAAGATGCTGCGCGATAATGTTGATATTCGTTGGCAAAATCGAGATCGCTTCCTTTAACCTTGCCATAATTTAATTGCGTTCTCAACGCGTATCGATCATTTAAATTCCAACGAATTAATGCTCCGGCAGAAACAGAAGGACTATAAAATTGAAGCGAAGGGTTTATATCGCCAAGATAATATGAAGTACCCGCAAAGAAACCACCTTCAGTCCACTTGGGTTGTTTACCTGAATAGGCGTATAAACTTATAAATAAAAAGGCAATGGAAAGGATAGTGGATTTGATCATCGATTTATCTGGGGCGTTGTCTTCTGAAAAGCATAGGCTTACCATATCTATCCGTTTCTATTTTGTAAATAACGTGGAAAACGCCAAAATAGTATGTATCGTTTGATTTAGAGAAAGACGTAGATAATCCATCAAGATAATCGGTAAAGGCAAAACGACGACCAAATTCAAAACCGATCGACCATTCCTTGTTATAAGCCAATTTCAATCCAAGCCCAACGGGAATAACAAGGGAAAGATTGCTAAATCCATCGGTTTTCTCAATAGTTGGAGAAGGGAGACGACCTCCAAAACTTACCTTAGGGTTATAAGCTACACCACCCAAACCAGCAAAGCCATAAATTGAAAGGAGCGAAAAATTGTTGATCATTCCTCTCCGATTGTACAGTGAAGATGGTTTATAATAGCGGTCTTCGGACAAAAAATAAAATTCGTACTGGCAAGATGGCTCGAATATAGTTGTTTTGTAACTGAACTGCCTTAGCTCATTTCTTGAACCTAAGTCAGATCCTTTGGTATAACCATATATTAAATTAATTTTTATGGCCTGATTTGCTTTAAGTTTATAGCGCCCGGCCAAATACACAGAAATACCGGTTTCCTTCAAACTTATATCTTTTAGCCCGAATAAATTGTTTTTATCCGCTGCACCTCCTATATCGCCAAATACATTTGTTGTACCTAACCCAAAATGAAGTTCATATCTTGTAAGCTTCCATTTCTGAGCATTGGAGTATGATAAACACGTTACCAATACTACGATTATGGTTATAACCTTTTTGCACATCTTAAAAAAACTTTTTGCAATAATAATTATTTTTATCCGAATTTTATTCAATAAAATTACAAATATCTATTAAACAAATGTTTAATTTCTCCTATCAGCGCCCCACATCAATTTATTTCGTAGGGTTGTAAAAAAATCGATATCTGGAAGTCTGATTATCCTAACGTTAAAATCGGCTTTAGAAATGATCACTTCATTATTCATTTGAAAAGTTGCAGAACGTGAGTCGAGCGTTGCAAAAAAATGATCGGAACGACCCGAAACGGTGAACTTAAGAGTTGCATCGTCAGGAATAATCAGGGGGCGCACATTCAAATTGTGTGCAGCTATAGGAGTAATAATAAAATTCTTCGAATCGGGAGTTACAATAGGCCCACCAAGGCTTAATGAATAAGCAGTAGACCCTGTAGGCGTTGCAATTATTAAACCGTCGGACCAGTAAGCTGTCATATACTCGTTATTTATAGTAACCTGAATGGTAATAAGGGACGAACCGGTCTTCTGAAGCGTAAATTCATTCAAGGCATAAGGAAAATCGTTGAACAACATTTCTTTTGATGTAAGATGAACAAGGCTTCGTTCTTCAATGCTGTAGTTTTTATGTAACAAATTCTCGAAAGCCCTGTTAACCTCGATACTCGATATGTTAGCCAGGAAACCCAGCCTGCCTGAATTAATCCCCACAATAGGTATACCTGAACTTCGAATAATCGTAATGGCCTCCAGAAATGTACCATCTCCTCCTATGCTAATCATGAGTTCTGTATCTGCTGGTAATTCAAGATGTGTTGTATAGGAGCCATCTATATCAAGTGGAATCCTTTTCTCCTGCTGTAAATACTGGTAAAAAGGTTCAAATGCCCATACGGTAACATTGTTCTGCCTGAATTTTTCGAAAAGACCGGATATAACATTATTGAAACTATCGTTAAAATTGCGACCAAACAGGGCTATTTTCATTGTTGGGTGATGGTTATATATTTAAAAAGTGCATGAACTGCTCATATCTGTTGTTATAGAGCGATTCCATGTCGTCATCTTCCATATAGGAAGCCTTAATGATGTATTCGAAACGAATAAAAGTTTGGATAATCGATGTAAGATCGAGTCGGTTTATTTTTAGGGTAAGCTCCATCTTTGTTGTTTCGGGCGGTGTGGAAATATACAGACTTAAAACCTTGGCATCGTTACTTTCTACAATTTGTGCTATTTGGGTAAGGGAATAGTCATTAACATTGAGTTCCAGAACTATTATACCACCAGGGTTCTTTACTGCGAACAATTCGCCCATGTAATGCATTAATTTCTGAGCGGTAATCATTCCTACATAATTATTATTGGTATCCAATACAGGAATGACAGAAAGTTTAAGTTTCGACACCAGTTCAATGGCCTCGTAAACGTGTTGATCTTCGGTTACAAACGGACTAAATAAAGACAAATTATGGTTTCCAATAGGTTCGTCTGGCGAATTCAGGTCATATATATCGGTATCAGAAATTAACCCCAGGAATTCCTGATTATTCACTATTGGCAGATGGGAGATACGAAAAATATCCATCCAATAGAGGGCTTTAACTCCACTATCAGAAGTTTTTAAGGCAGGTATTACATCGGATATTAATTCTTTTGCAAGCATATATATTTATTATATGGTAAAATGATGTTAGCTTTGCAGTTTAAAATTAACATAAAAATTGCACAATCTATTATAGAAATTTAAGAAAAAATGACACGTTTGAGCGTCAACATAAATAAAATAGCAACCATCAGGAATTCAAGAGGTGGCACTATGCCTAATGTTCTGGATGCTGCTATCAATTGCGAAAAATTTGGAGCACAAGGCATTACTGTACATCCAAGGCCCGACGAGCGTCATATCCGGTATAGCGATGTACGCGAAATCCGACCCATCATAACCACTGAATTCAATATAGAAGGCAACCCGAACCGAAAATTCATTGACCTTGTATTAGAAGTAAAACCTGATCAGGTAACATTGGTACCCGATGCACTCAACGCCATTACTTCGAACCAAGGTTGGGATACCGTTAAAAACATTGATTTTCTTAAGGATGTTGTAAAAGATTTTCAAACTCACGGCATTCGTACTTCCATATTCGTTGATCCGATAGAAAAGAACGTTGAGTATGCTGCTAAAACCGGCACTGAACGTATCGAACTCTATACAGAACCTTACGCATCGCTCTATCCTGTTAACAGAGACAAGGCAGTTGAGCCATTTGTACGCTCTGCAAAGCTTGCCAAAGAACTTGGGCTCGAAATAAATGCAGGACACGACTTAAGCTTGGAAAACCTGAAATACTTAATCGAGCATATACCCTACATCGCAGAAGTTTCTATCGGACATGCTCTCATCTCCGAAGCATTGTACCTGGGCCTTGAAAAAACAATCGGCCTGTATTTGGAACAATTGAAACCCTGAGCGTTTATATAACAACACGTATTGCTTTAAGTTCCCGGGAATTGAGAATTCTTAATACCAGACCAATGGATTTATTCTTTCAAAAAAGTGGCAACGGCGATCCTATCATTATTCTGCATGGCCTCTATGGCTCATCGGACAATTGGGTAACCTTTGCACGCCAACTGGCAGAAAGAAATACTGTATATCTAATTGACCAACGAAACCACGGCCGCTCACCTCACCATCCCGAGCATAGCTATGATCGCATGAGTGAAGACCTTTTGGAATTCTTCACAAAACAACATATCGAAAAAGCAGCTATTTTAGGACATTCAATGGGTGGGAAAACAGCCATGCTTTTCGCCGCAAAGTACCCCGAAAAAGTTAAAGGGCTGATCGTTGTAGATATTGCACCAGCCGGATATGCCAGCGTAAACGAATTCTCGCCACAGGCCATCGCTCATCTGAATATCGTCAACGCCATGCTATCGGTAGATTTAGCACAATACAACACCCGTGCTGAAATCGAAACTGAGCTTACCAAAACCATTACAGATGCTGCCATTCGGCAGTTCATCATGAAGAATGTACACCGAAACGCTGATCATTCCTTTAACTGGAAACTCAATTTAAAGGCATTAAGCAATGCACTTCCAGAAATAATGGGTTCCATTCATCTGGAGAAGGTACTTGCTCATAAAGAGCCCATTCATATTCCGACACTCTTTATCCGGGGAGGACACAGTAATTACCTTCTTCCGGAGCATTACGCTGAAATCAAAACCTATTTCCCTGAAGCGCAGATTGAGACCATTCCTAACGCGGGACATTGGGTACATGCCGAACAACCCGTTATATTCGAACAAACAGTAACTCACTTTCTCGATAACTTAGACAGCTATTCGGTTACCGAATGACAATTCTCGGCAGGCATCAATGAATCGCCTTTATATTTAAGGAATAGCTGTGCAATAGCGATCACATCTTTCTCGCAGTAGGTAACAATACGTCGTAAATCGTTGTCGTTCCAATAAACGCCGGCCACCATGCTCCCGTTTATGTCGTCCTTTGGAGTTGGTATACCAAATATGGCAGTAAGTAGTTCCAATGACGTATAGTTCTTATAATCGCCAAACTTCCACAATTCCAATGTATCTAAAAAACAGGTTTCCCAAGGTTTTCTTCCGGCAATATCCAGTGCCCGGGGCAACGGAACGCCATTAACAAGCATACGCCTTGCAATATAGGGAAAATCGAACTCCTTGCCATTGTGTGCACAAAGCAATACGTTCTTTTTCTTCGAGAAGATATTCAGCATAGCAGCAAAATCCAGCAAAAGCTCCTTTTCGTTGTCGCTATAAAAGGATTTGAGACGTAAATGCTGCTCCGTATTTACCAAATACAGGTAGCCCGTAGAAATGCAGATAATTTTGCCAAATTCGGCATAAATTCCTGCCCTTTGATACACATCGGAAGCTGTTTCTTCGGGTTTCCGGAAGTTTGCCGATTTCTTATCCCACAGGTACCTGAATTGCTCATTGAGTTGATAAAAGTCAGGATATTGAGGAACGGTTTCTATATCAAGAAAGATAACTTCGTCGGGATTTATGTGATCAAGCATCTTTAAAAATTTATAGGTTTGGAGCTGATTATTTCCGGCTAACAGGAACATGCACCAGTTCGTCCGGTTTATTAATTCTCATATCTATTGCATTCCATATTGTTGATGCAAGGGAGGATATATCATGTAAAGAAGTATCAACTACCAAATTGGCGTGCTTGCGTGTTGGTTCAACATAAAGCTTATGCATGGGCTCTACCATTCTTTTGAAGCGCAATTCGGTTTCTTCTCTGTTCCGGTTTCTCTCGGTCATATCGCGTTGGACAACCCTTTTTCTCCGTACTTCGAGTGGACAATCAAGGAAAACGCTAAAGTCAACAATTTTGCGGATTCGTTCGTTTATTAGCGCGAACAATCCTTCAATAAAAAGAAAATCTGATGGATAAACAACTTCAGTTTCTTTTAAACGGGAACACGTAACAAAAGAATATACTGGTTTATAAACAGGATTACCATTTCTCAACAGCTCTATATGATTAAAAAAAAGGTCAAAATCAATCGCCTGCGGATCGTCGAAATTACAGACCTTCTTTTCCTGCAAACTCAAATAATTATGATCTTTATAATATGCATCCATCGGTAGTATCGAAATTTTGGCGCGAGGCCTCATTTCTGCCATAGAATGCAGAATGGACGACTTGCCTGAACCACTTCCTCCTCCAAATGCAATGTAAAACATGATAAGAAATTACGAATTAATAATATTTTTGCAAAATAGTAAATCTTTAAAATTATGGATCAGCTTTATCCGATAAAATTCAAACCCATTCTGAAAGAAAGGATTTGGGGCGGTACGAGACTTAAAACCGAGTTAGGGAAAAAGGGAAGTTGCAGGAACTGTGGTGAAAGCTGGGAATTATCTGCTGTTCAGGGCGACATATCCGAAGTTTCCAATGGTTTCCTGAAAGGGAACACAATTGAAGAGCTCATTGAAGTATATATGGGCGAATTGGTAGGCGAAAAGGTTTTTGATCGTTTCGGCATCGAATTTCCACTGTTAATCAAATTCATCGATGCTCAGGACGACTTGTCTATACAGGTTCACCCTGATGACAAGCTTGCAAAAGAACGACATAATTCGTACGGAAAAACGGAAATGTGGTATATTATGGATGCTCAGCCAGGCGCAACGCTCATTTCTGGCTTCAACAGGAATATTTCGAAGGAAGAATATCTTGATCACTTACAGAATAAGAGTCTTAAGGAAATTGTGAACTTTGTTCCCGTAAAGCAGGGCGATTCATTTTTTACACCTGCCGGAAGGGTTCATGCTATTGGTACTGGCATATTGCTGGCTGAAGTACAACAGACTTCTGATATAACCTACCGCATTTACGACTGGGAGAGGCTTGATAGCAACGGAAATCCGCGCGAGCTGCATACCGACCTCGCATTGGATGCTATCGACTACAACCATCCCAAAGATGTAAAAATAAACTATAAAGATTCTCTAAACGAACCCGTTAACCTTGCCAAATGTCAGTATTTTACCACCAATAAAATAAGCTTCGACAAAAGAATTGAACGCGAATACATTGACAAAGATTCGTTTGTGATTTACATATGCTGCAAAGGGGGTTTTGATCTGATCTATAACGAAACTGAAAAGCTGGAGGTAATAGCAGGAGAGACCATTCTGATTCCTGCAATTATTGATACCACTATCCTTAAACCCAAAGGATCAGCCGAAATATTAGAAGTATACATCGACTAAAGAATACCAATCATGATTATCAGCGAAGCTAAATTTGTTAAGAGCAGTCCGGATCTGAAAAACTGCCCCAAGACCGACATTCCTGAATTTGCATTTATTGGACGATCCAATGTTGGGAAATCGTCGCTGATAAACATGCTTACGAGCCAGAATAATCTGGCCAAGACATCTTCTACTCCCGGGAAAACGAGGCTCATCAACTTCTTCCTTATAAACAACAAATGGCACCTGGTAGATCTTCCGGGATATGGATATGCCAAGGTTTCTAAAACCCAACGGGGAGAATTCCGCGAATCAATTATAAACTATATAGGTAAGCGTAATTCGTTGTATTGCGTATTTGTCCTGCTCGATTCGCGCCTTGAACCTCAGGAAATTGACATTAAGTTCATCCGTTGGCTCGGCAAAAACGAAATTCCCTTTCAGTTAGTCAGCACAAAGGCCGATAAAATCAGCCAGGCAGAGCTAAGTAAATTTTTAAAAGCATATCGCGAAGTGCTAAAAGAAGATTGGGAAGAAATTCCCGAAGTCATTACCACATCCTCGCCCAAGAAAGCAGGCAGAGACGAAATACTCGCCATTATTGAAAACGCGATGGCAGTTAATAAAAGTTAACAGATGGTTGAAATAAATTAAAACACCAAGGCATATTTTTTATACATTTGCACACCATAAATTTAATTCAATTTTAACTCAAGATAATGGCAGCCAATACTCCAATAAAATTTTTCACAGGAACGGCTTCAAGATATTTAGCTGAAAAAATTGCGAAAAGTTTTGGATCAGAATTAGGAAGAACCTCTGTAACAAGGTTCAGCGACGGGGAATTTCAACCGGCATACGACGAATCCGTAAGGGGCGCCACAGTTTTTATCATACAATCCACATTTCCACCATCCGAAAATTTATTTGAACTGCTTTTAATGATTGATGCTGCAAAGCGCGCGTCGGCCAATAAAGTAGTTGCAGTAATCCCATATTTCGGCTTTGCACGCCAGGACAGGAAAGATCGTCCACGCTGTGCTATTGGAGCAAAGCTTGTTGCAAATCTTTTAACTGCCGCCGGTGTAGACCGTATAATGACCATGGACCTACACGCCGACCAGTTACAAGGCTTTTTTGATGTACCGGTTGATCACCTTTACGCATCACCCATTTTTGTTCCATATCTGCGTAGCTTAAACCTGCCAAACCTTGTAATTGCAGCTCCTGACATGGGAGGAACTAAAAGAGCCAATGCCTACTCGCGATTTCTGAACGCCGAAATGGTAATTGGTTATAAACTCCGCAAAAAGCCTAATGTAGTTGAAGAAATCAAAATCATTGGCGATGTAAATGGCAAAGACGTCATTATTGTAGACGACATGGTGGACACCGCAGGCACCATAACCATTGCAGCCAACCTGATGAGAGATATGGGTGCCACAAGTATTCGCGCAATTGCTACACACCCCGTTTTATCAGGCCCCGCCATAGAACGAATTGAAAAATCTTGCATTTCCGAACTTATTGTAACGGATACCATTCCGCTGCTCGAAAAACAAAGTTCGAAGATCAAAGTCCTCACTGTTGCTGATACTTTTGCCGATGTAATAGAAAAAGTTTACAATTATCAGTCAATAAGTTCTAATTTTATAGTTTAAATTATTATATTTGCGGCCTGAAAAAGTAAACAGTTAAAACATACTGATAACAATGAAATCTATTGAATTAAAAGGTGCTGTCCGTGAAAATTTAGGAAAAAAAGGCAGCAAAAAAATAAGAACAAACGAACAAGTACCATGTATTTTATATGGTGGAGAAAAGAATATTTATTTTTCTGTTGTTGAACGCGACCTGAAACCTATACTTTACACGCCTGAAGTATACCTTATTAAGCTTGACGTTGACGGAAAGCAGTATACCGCTAAAATTCAGGACATTCAGTTCCATCCGGTTTCTGACAGCCCAATTCATATCGATTTTCTCCAGGTGTTCGATGATAAAAAAGTTACCATTGAACTTCCTGTAAAAGTAAACGGTAGCTCTGTTGGTGTAAGAGAAGGTGGTAAACTTACCCAGGAACTCAGAAAATTAAAAGTGAAAGGTTTCATCAAAGACCTTCCTAACGAAATCAATCTGGACATCACTGAACTTGCTTTAGGAAAATCAATGCGTGTTGGTGATTTGAATTTCCAGGGATTTGAAATTTTAAACATTAAAACTAACCCAGTAGTTTCCGTACGCGCTACACGTGCATCGCGTAACGCCGCTGAAGAAGCTGCTAAGTCTTAATTTTCGGATTCACATTGAAGTACCTGATCGTTGGTTTGGGTAATATTGGTGATGAATACCATAATACCCGTCACAATATAGGTTTTACAGTATTGGATGCTTTAGCAAAGGCATCCAATATTTGTTTTGAGGATAAGCGATATGGCGCAGTTGCTGAATACAAGTTCAAAGGCCGTACATTTATCCTTTTAAAACCTTCTACTTATATGAATTTAAGTGGAAAGGCTGTTAACTATTGGCTCAAAGAAGAGAAAATACCTACCGAGCATTTATTCGTTATTGTAGATGACCTGGCATTACCGCTTGGCGCACTAAGGATTCGACCCAAAGGCAGCGATGGCGGGCACAATGGTCTTAAAAACATCAATGAGGTATTGGGAACACAGGATTATGCCCGTTTGCGCTTTGGCATAGGCAATGAATTCCCTAAAGGAGCTCAGGTAAACTTTGTCCTCAACCGATGGACTAAGGAAGAAGAGGAACTTCTAAACAAACGCGTTCCTGTAGCTGTTGAAATGATTAAGAGTTTCGGAACAATCGGTCTCCAATTAACCATGACTCAATTCAATAATAAATAAGGCGGCATAAACTTAGCAATATGGAATCATCCAAAGAGTTAAGAATTGATAAATTCCTGTGGGCCGTGCGTATATACAAAACACGCACAATTGCTGCCGAAGCTTGCGCTAAAGGACAGATTATTATCAACGGTGTACCCGTTAAACCATCGCGTATTATTAAACAAGGCGAAACCATTATCGTTCGCAAACCGCCATTTATCAACACATACATGGTGCATAAGTTACTCGAAAACCGCCAGTCGGCCCAAAAAGTAAAAGAATACATCGAAGAAATAACGCCACCTGAAGAGTTATTGAAACGCGAAATGATGCATCTTCAGCGAAATGCGGTGCGCGACCGCGGTACAGGCCGCCCCACCAAAAAAGAACGGCGCGATATTGATAAATTCACAGGAAACGAGGATTAGCAAACCCTGTTAATAACTTCTTAGTTAATTATTTCCTATTATAAAAGCATATTACGTGCTTTCCTGTCTTTTTTTTCTATATTTACGATGCAATTATTTTAAACCAAATACATTGCCACATGTCATTGTCTGTTCAAACAGTATATGATGAAACCCTCCAGAACGAACTTCTCCGTCAACGAAAAGAATTAACGGATAGTCTCTATTACGCCAGTTATATACAATCTGCACTCATGCCATCGAGAGAAGAATGGAACCGCTTCCTTCCCGAAAGTTTTATATATTACAATCCCAGGGAAATAGTGAGTGGCGACTTCTACTGGCTAAAGAAAAATAAGGAAACACTGAGTATTGTAGTTGCCGATTGCACTGGACATGGCGTACCAGGGGGCTTCATGAGTGTAATGGGCATATCTTTTTTAAACGAAATATTCAGTAAAGGCTCCATTATATCGGCTAAAAATGCGCTCAATCAGTTACGCGAAAGGGTTATGAAAGCTCTCCATCAAACTGGAGGCTTTGCCGAACCCAAAGACGGCATGGACATTTCGCTGTGTATAATAAACCTCGAAACACACGAAATGCAGTATGCTGGGGCTAACCATTCAATCTATTTAATCCGAAACAAGAAACTACAGGAATTTAAAGGCGACCTGATGCCAATAGGTATCGCCGGGCTTCAGGAAAGATCATTTACAAACCATGTTATCCAACTGCATCCTAAGGATATCATATATATGTTTACCGATGGGTTTGCCGATCAGTTTGGCGGCGCCGGAAATAAGAAATTCAAATATCCGGCATTCCGGCAATTGCTGCTCGACATGCATACAATACCCATAAAAAAGCAGGGAGAAAAGATTGCTGAAACGTTTGATATCTGGAAAAGAGATTTGATGCAGGTTGACGACGTTCTGATAACCGGATTCAAGTACAACCCTAAGCTATTATAACATGCATTAAAGCTAACCCACAACTATAAATGAAACTACAAGCCTTTAGAATTAGAAATTACCGGTCCATCATCGATTCAGAATGGAACTCGCTCTCGCCCGATAACATTACCGCACTCATTGGGCAGAACGAATCAGGTAAAACCTCGGTATTAGAAGCCCTGAAAAGTTTTTACGATGGTGTAATTACCGACGACATCCTGCGCAGCGACCTTTCGATGCCAGAAATATCATGCGAATTCATAATTTCAGACCAACATCTTCAGGAAGTATTAGCCAAATTCAACATTCCCGAGTTAATATCTAATTCTATAAAAGAAACCAGAAGGATAATACTGGTAAGAACCTGGTTAAATCCCAAAAACAATAGGATCGAAATAAGTGGCGACACTATTTCGGACTACTACAAAGGACTAAAAGAAAGCCAGGAAAAGGCAGATAAGGAACTCAGCGCCATTTTTAACCAATTGGATAAGGAAGGTAGCCGCCTTGAAAATATTACAAAACAGCTAAACACTGAAATAGCTGCAATTAATAAAGAATACATTCAGAATGAACATGCCATTCTTGAACTTCAGAAAAAACTTAATCGGACAAAGAATTCCGATCAAAGAGAAAGCTTTCAATCGGGAATAGATAACATGCACCTCGCATTAGAGCATCAGCGCCAAACGATGGATCAAAAAAAGAACTCGATTGAGGCATTAAAAGAAGATTACCAGAAGATATTCGAAAAGGTTCGCTATGTTCGAAACGCCAAGGCCGCACTCGAAAAGGTTGCTGAAGCCAAAAAGAATTCTGATTATTTATTCCAGCGGTATCAGGACCTTGAAGATGCATTTGCCGGACTTTCTAATCCCAAAGAGATAAGGCTGTGTCAGCAAAAGCTGGATGTTTTACGGCAACAGCTCTTTCAATCGCGGCAGCAGAGCGAAAAACTCAAACAAGATGCCCTATTTGCCAAGGTTATCGCTGCTTACGTAATTGAAGGCAATGATTACGAAGAAGCCAGAAAGAAAGCCTTTCAAAAACTTGCTGTACCAAACGACCATGCTACGTGCGAAGATTTAGGACGCGCCTTCTTCCAGTATTGTCCGACATTTGAACTATTTGAAGATTTCAGCAGCCTATTGCCCAACAGGATTGATCTCGACGACCTCATCAACGAGAATACCAGTGCCGAAGGGTACAAAGCGGCACAGAATTTCCTTGTTATTGCAGGAGTTGACCCTTCATTCTTCCAGCAACAGAACAACCGCATACTAAAACAAAAGATCGAGAATCTGAATGGGGAGATTACCATCGATTTCCAGGATTTTTGGCGCCAGAACATCGGTAAAAACAACAAAATAAAAATTCACTTCGACCTGGAGCATTACGATTTCAACCATCCGGAGAAACGAGGCAAACCTTATCTCGAATTCTGGATTAAAGACTCCAAAGAAC
>DATALJ010000017.1:0-1556 GCA_036261135.1 Bacteroidales bacterium | reverse complement strand
CAACTTTTTGTTCAATTCCGGACCTGTGTTCAGTGAGGATGCGATATACTCCCCGGCCCACAGTACCCATTCCTAAAAGCCCCACACTTATCACACTCTTGGACAACTGGTTCTCCCCCTTTATCATGAACAAAACTATATGAAAGCAGCTGTCAACTCTACGTTATGAGCTGCTATTTATACCCCATAATATCTTTGATTTAACCTATAAAGCCAAAGGTCTGAAGGATATAATACTTGTCGAACCGTACATGGGTATGCCGACATTATAGCATCAGGTAAGGCGGCAGGCAACACTCAGGAACCACGGTTCAGATAATATTCTCTACTGTTCTTGGGCTATGGACATCACCCATTATCACTAAAAACATAAATTAATAATCTGTAATAATTATGTCAAAAATACCTATAGAAATAATCAACCTTACCAAGATCCATCAACATATTATACCAGAAAAATCCCCGGGTGGCATTCTGGTGGTCAATACTTTTCGTATCCCGGGGTATATACTGATGTGTGAATATAAAATAATGAATGAGTCTAAAGGAGGAAGCAGAATAATCAGTCCTGAATTAATTATAAGCCTAATAGCTGCTCTGATTGGTTTGCTGCTCTTGGTTCTCGCCGTAGACTGGCGCTATTTTAGGGATTGGGTGGTGGTATTCCTTTTTAAATGTGTGCTTGACAGCTTGTGGGGAGCGGCAGTGGTAAACCGGCACTTACTGGAATACCCTTTCCGGCAGTTGCCTCAGTTATATAACGTGAGTCTTCTGTTTGATTTTTGGATTTTCCCCATATTCTGCATCTTGTACAACCAGATTACCAGAAAGCTCGGCTTCCGTCTCATTCTAACATACGCCGTGCTGTTCAGCGCAGGTATTACCGCGATAGAATATCCCCTGGCGATCTACACTGATTTACTCGAATACCATAATTGGAGCTGGTATATCACCTTCATTACATTAACGGTGACGTTCCTTTCTTCCAGGGTTTTTATAGCTTTTTACCGCTGGGGCTGTGAGTATTTTAGAGACAGAAGGTTTTAAAAAAAACCGGTCGGACGACCGGTTTTTTTTATATAATTATGCAGATGAGGCCACCCGAGCCATCATTGACAATCCGCTGCAGTGTCTCCTGGAGCTTGAGCTGGGCGTTTTCCGGCATACGATGAAGTTTATTCTGTATACCCTCACGGACCAGGTCGTGCACTGTTTTGCCAAAGATTTCCGAATTCCATATTTTCTGCGGGTTGTCTTCAAATTCCTTGAGCATATATTGAACAAGTTCTTCGCATTGGCTCTCGGTCCCTATGAGCGGAGTTAATTCGGTCGTGATATCGGCTTTAATTAAGTGGAGGGACGGTGCCGTTGCCTTCAATTTAACCCCGAAGCGACTGCCCTGGCGGATTAGTTCCGGCTCTTCCAGGACCAGTTCGTCAACGGTTGGGATTACTACACCATAGCCGATTTCCCTGACTTCATCTAAGGCCTGGGATACCTTGTCAAACTCCCGCTTGGCAACGCTGAGTTCTTTAAAGAGCCTGAAAAGGTCTCTT
>DATALJ010000013.1:0-50610 GCA_036261135.1 Bacteroidales bacterium | reverse complement strand
GAGATTTTGCAGTAAACAAAATATAGGAAAGAGACGAAAAGTTGAGGATTTGGCTTAAATTTTACATTATCGAAAAAAGACGAACTTTAATCTCTCCTACTCTTCTTGAAGCAAAAGTTTGCAATACTACGATTCTCCTTCAAAGCTTAACGCTATGGGCTACCCCGTGTTGGTTAATGCAAGGCGGGAAGTTGTATCTATTTAATACAATGTAGCTTAATCCCGTTTCGTATAAAAACGAAGTATATTTTTAAGTCCTTATAATTAAACGTACATTTGAATAAGAATGGATGAGTAAATGGCCAACTAACGTCCGCATACCAACTAAAAATTAAGCAGATGACCAGCTTACAACAAACTACCGGGAATATTTTATATGGTTTTCAACGTTATGTTTTATCTTATGCTTTAACCATTACTTCGATTGGATTATTCATTGATATCATTCAACAGTTAAAAGTGTTCTCATTTTACTCTAATGGTACCAATCCAACTTTTATATATATCCATCAGAACATTAATGTATTTATATTGAACCTAGTTTCGATACTCATTATAGTTCTTTTGTCCATCCTCGTTTTTAAAAGAATGATTAGGCTCTCGCTGGCAGCTTTACTTTTCTCTGTCATCATAATTGTAAACACAGCGGTTCCATATTATTGGATTTCACAAGCCCCCAATGCAATAACTGGATTTATTTTACGCGACATGTTATTCTTTATTATCATAATTGCTATTGTATCTATTAACACGCCCTGGGGTTTAGGAATCTATGTAAGCATGTCATCAGTATTACTTTATGCTATAATTGCTATTTATTCAAAAAATATTTTTTTACTAGAAAACATTCCTCTTATTAGTTTTATGATAATTGGTCTGGCTTTGTATCTATGGAAAATGAACAAGATACTTTTCAACATTGTAAGTAGGCAAAACGCTGAAAGGAAACAAATTGAAGAGTTAAGTCAGTTTAAGGAGAAAATGCACTCTATGCTTTTTCACGATATAAAAGTGCCCCTAAACAATATCATTGCATTAATTGGAAAATCTCCACAATTATCTCATTTAGAACAAGTAAGTAGCCAGGCCCTAAATGTAAAACACCTGCTCGACAATATGATTGACATTGCAGCCTCCGATAATGCCACCTTAAAAACAAACCCAGTTGCTTTTAAGGTATCGCCTTTACTTGAAAAGATAGTTCAGCAAACAAGGTTAAGTGCTGAGGCGAAAGAAATTGAATTGACGTATTCTTTCGGCATCTTCGATTTTACTATATGGGCCGATATGGATCTAATTGAGCGGGCTATATTGAATATTGTTGATAATGCAATTAAGTTTTCTCCCAAAAAAGGAGTGATTACTATAAATGTATTTAATGAATCAGGATTCATCGAATTTCATATAATTGACAATGGACCAGGTATAAAAGAGGATGAAATGGATAAAATTTTTGAACTGTTCTATTATGCACAACATACTGAACAAACCAAACGATCATCGGGAATAGGACTGGCATTTTGCAAAATGGTAGCTGAGACCTACAAAGGATCAGTGTATGCGCAAAACAGAAATTCCGGGGGGTGTGAGTTTGTTTTTAAAATTCCCATCTGCGTTTCAGAATTTCAAAAAATAGAAAGGACTCACACTCCAGCCTATTCAACTGAAACGTTAGCGCTTTTTAATCCTATAGTACCGCAACTTCAAAATGTAAAATTTTACCATACCAGCGAAATTTACCAATTGTTAAATGAAGTAAAACCCAATGATAATCATGCCATTTTGAATGAGTATAACCAACTCAGGGAAATGGCTTTAAGTTGCGACAAAAATCAATTTAAAAAATTCATCGAAATGCTGTCATAAATTAAGCTTAATAATCAATAGCCTATGAACACATATTCAATTTTGGTCGTAGACGACCAGCCCGAATATATTCAAACTTATGCCGGGTATTTTTTCGAAGAAAAAGTACCTTACAAAATCATTAGTGCACTAAATGGCGAAATGGCAATTGATATTGCATTAGGCGAAAGTCCTGATGTAATTATTATGGATTGGCAAATGCCAGTAATGGATGGGATAACAGCAATTAAGGAATTTAAAAAACGGGACCAGCTAAAAGACATTCCCATTATTATAGCAACCGGCATAATGCTAGGCAGCAGCGAACTAAAAAAAGCACTTGAAGCCGGAGCTTCCGACTATATTTCGAAACCTATTGACAAGATAGAGTTGCTCGCAAGGGTAAATTCACATATTAAATTGGCTAATTATATTAAAACCATTAAAAGCCATAAAGAACTTATAGAACGAGAAAGAATAGATTTTGCAATTCATTTGGGCCAGGTGCTAAAAGAGCTTTGCCTTAAGACAGAGGACATTCTTCAATTTACTTTTCGCGAACACAAATCGGTTATGAGTAAAATAGAACTGCTAAAAAAACAAGAGATTGATGAAATAGAAACCCTTGAATATATAACCAAACTATTGTCTGAAATCAGTACCAATTACAATGGGTATAGCACTATATGCCAGATGTATATACAGGAGGAAGATTTTATCCAGCGATTGCTTCAAAAACACCCAGGTTTGTTGCCCAACGAAATTGAATTATGCTTATGGTTACGCAAGAATATGGACTCAAAAAACATTGCATTGCTTACCTTCCGTTCGATAAATACCGTTAAAGTAGCCAGAAGCAAATTGAGGCTAAAATTAAACCTACCCGAAGAGGATAATTTATTTAGCTATCTTATTGCTTTGTAGAACATTCGTTTTTTTGCCTTTAGAGGGTTGCCTATTTACTTATACTTTTAACTAACCTATTATATACTTTTAACTAACTCTCTTATATAATAAAGACAGTTACTCCTTCATACTTTTACGTTTGATGTTTGGTAATCCAGTAAAAATTAACGCTAATCTAAACTATACCTCAAATGAAAAAGTATGCATTATTATTAAAAATAAGACAACTTCAAAAAAGGATGCTTTATTTTTGGGTTGCAGCTGCAGCTTTAATGCTAAATATAAACAGTTATGGCCAAACCTTTACGTTAACGCCTGTAAGCAATTCGGATAGTAGTGATTATTGGGTATATTTTATTTATACCATACCAGGTTGGTATTGTGAATGTTCACGTAGTATTAATACTCAACTACTAATAAATAGTGGCTCATACGAAGATCTTGGTACAATTAGTACCCTTGCCCATGAATATAAAAAAGCCATTGGTCCCGATAGTTTGTTTGCGTGGTCTTATAGGGTAACGGAACATGGAAAAAATAAATTTTGGGGAGCTTGCTGGTACAATTGCGGTGGTCATGTATATGAATCTGCAAAGATGAGTAGTTGCAATACCAGAGCGATTAAGCCTCCGGTATCACTCACTGCAACGAATGAAAAGTACCAGTACCGTATTGATTTAAACTGGAAAAAAACCACTGATATACCTGATGACAAACATGGTTATATCATATACCGCGACAGTACTATAATTGCGTACACCAATGGCTCTACCTATTCATATATCGATTCAGCAGTTGGCCAGGGGCAAACCCATAAATACACGGTTTGTACCATTTATCCCGCTGGTAGCAGTTATAAACATAAATCAATAGGGGATACAGTTACCGGACGAACCTATGGCCTAAATTTAAGTGCCTCCATCGAGCAACCATCCAGTATAGATTTAAACTGGAAGTCTCTAGAAAAGATACCCGGGAAAAACGGAGCTGTACTTAAGAAATATTTGATTTATCGATATGATGAAAAAAACAACAAACGAAATCTGATAGGGGAAAGATCCGAGGATGTATACCAATACCAGGACGAAAGTAGCACGCTAATACCTGGATATGCCTATTTATACACGGTAAAACCCCTTCCGGAAGGTTATTTTTACTCCGACAGTGCTTGGGGTAAAAAAATGCCCGACGGTAAAATTTCGGGGCAGGTTATTACACGTACCAATATTCCCATTGACGGCATGAAAGTTTGTGCCATAAGGTTAAATTCCGTGCCGCAGGATACAACCCGGTACTATTGTACATACTCCAATGATACTGGGTTCTTCGATATCAGAAATATTTATTATTACTTAGAATCCAATTTTAAGGTGATTGTCTCTAGGGAAGGGCATAGTTTTAGTCCGGGTTATATTTATAAGACCTTGGATAAAGACATGCACACAACATCCGGATTAGTATTCACCGACACTTCGGCAGTGGCCGTTTCCGGTAAAGTGATACAGAAGGGGAATAAAGGAAATTGCCCAGTTGAAGGAGTTAAAATATTTGTAGATGATTTGGAAGAACCATCGGATACCACAGATGCCGATGGCATTTATACTATTACACTGGATAAAATTAACAAATATAAGTTTAAAGTGGAAAAGGAAAATCATGGCTTTATTCCTCCATCAGTAACAGCTACTATTTTATACGATTCTGTTTTAAACAACTTTGTAGATACTACTACCTTCCAATTAAGCGGTTACGTGAATGCTTCGTGTAAGAAATACATTGGTAGGGCTTACCTCCGTATCTATTCTGGTGCTGGATACGACATGACTCTTATCACTGATACACTCACCGGGCACTATTCTATCAGGCTGCCAGCAAGGAAGTTTGCCATAAGCTTAGTGAAATTTCGCTCCGAAGATGGAAGCATAATGAATGAAAATATTGAAACATATTTCCCAGACTCTGTCCTGGTCGATTTAACCAACGGCAATGTAGTTCAGGATTTCATTTACCGCAAAAACTTAAAAGTAATTACCCAATTTGCCAATTATACCTGCGATGGCACTACCCCTATTGTAGAGCAGGCTGTAATGGATACGGTGTATATTTCTGTGCAGGAATCTTATAAAGGCTCTACATGTAAGGTTCAGGAGGGATATGTCATTGTTAAAAACCATGCAGGTGTTGAGGAGGAAATGATAGATACCCTTGCCATTGTAAATGGTTCGGCAATGTATACATTCCTGCCCGGAAACCCCAATATTGTTGGGCCTAATTATTTAAAGGACATGGAAATTTCGGCTTATATATCGCCCGAAACGCTTACATACACGCAACCCATTTTAGTAATAGGTAACAAACCTCATACCCAAACATTTACTACAGTCTCTCCTGAAATACCTTTAATGATTTTAAGAGATCCCCCAGGAGATGGCTCCTATTCGTATCTGGAAAAAAACACCACCTCCGAAATGTCGATGAATTTTTCAGCGCAGCTAAGTAATAGCTTAAATGCGTGGGGTGAAATCAAAGCAGGAACCAAATTTGAAGCGGGGTTCTGCGTTGCCGTAGAAACTGAAATTTGGGGTTCGGTAAAAAAAACATTTGAAATAGGCTCTACCATTACCGGGCAAAATGAATTTACATTGAGCATTACCAATAGTGAACTTTTTAGTACCTCTGATAATGAAAATGTTATTGGCAAATCAGGTGATGTTTACGTTGGAGCGGCATTAAATTTACTTTATACCCTTACCGATGTGGTTGAGTATGATAGGAAGACATGTTCCGTAAATAAATCAGTAGCTTTGAGTATGGGAGCCGATGGGTTTGCTACCACCTACATTTATACTCAAAACTACATCGAAAACTCTATCATACCCAAGCTTCAGGTAATTAAAAACATTTACGAAGCGGAAGGTAACGATTCTTCTAAGATATATGCCAATCAAATAGATGTATGGCAACAAACCCTATCCTTAAACGAAACGTTGAAAGAAAAAAGTAAACAAATTGAAAACATATCGTTTAGTTCGGGAGCTTCGAAGGAAATGTATACCGAAATGTCTACAGTAAACAAAGCCAGTCTTGAATATAAATTATACATTGAAGCGGCAGTAGCCGTTGAAGCTGGTCTTGAAATTGGAGGAAGTGGATTTAGCGGAGGCGTTGAAGTTAAGTCGAGACTTGAGCTTGGGGCTTCGTCATCATTATCAAGAACCCAGACCCATAAAACAGGTTTTAAATTGGCAGATGATGATGACCTTGACGGCTTTTCTGTTAATATTTGCAAGGATGATGTCTATGGTACTCCCGTATTTAAAACGGTGGCTGGCAGCAGTTCTTGTCCATGGGAAGAGGGAACTCAACCACGAGAAGGTGTGCAAATCATGTCAGATGCTTATACTAAAAATGTGTCAACGTCCGATGGCGAAGCCGTTTTTACCCTCCAACTGGCAAATACCAGTCAAAATGATGAAACACGTGAGTATCTTCTGGCTTTTGACCAATCAAGCAACCCCGATGGCGCCGCAATAACCATTGGAGGAAGCGAAGCTCAGAATCCGGTAGCTTTTACCATACCTGCTGCCCAATCGAAATATGCAACCATCACCGTCAAACGAGGCCCTAAAGCGTTCGATTATGATAAATTGAGGTTTAAGATGTATTCGGGTTGCGACCCATCGTCTATTGCAGATTCGGTGTATGTAAGTGTACATTTTAAAAACGAGTGCAGTGATATATACATAAAGAACCCTGTGAATAACTGGGTGATATCATCAACGGACAACAATATTCTAAAAACAACCATTTCTGGTTATAACAAGAATAAATTAACAGCTGTAACACTGCAACTTGCAAGTAAGGAGGTTTACAATTGGCGAACAATCGCAGGAGATACCTCCACTAATCTAAACCCAGTTGAAACATCCTTTTTTTCATACTTAAACGATTTCCCGGATGGCGATTACTTGTTAAGGGCCGTAGTTTATTGTGATGAGAGCAGAAACTACTCATTTAGTATACCTGGAACCATCGACCGCAAAGGGCCAGAGGTATATGGGTTACCCGAACCAAGCGATAGAGTATTGGATTCGTCCGACATGATTATGGTTACTTTTACCGAAGCAATAAATTGCGACGCTATATCAAAAGCTTCCGTAACCGTAAAAGACCAATCTAAGAATGTTACTTTACGCACATCGCTTGCCTGCGATGGTAATAAACTATATATCCTTCCCGATTTTACAGCCGGCAATTATACAGGTGATACTATAAGTGTTCAACTGTCAGGTATTAATGACCTTGTTGGCAATACGATGAAGGGAACAACCTCATGGTCATTCACTATAGGTGGTTATTCCGGATTGCAACCAAATGATGATTTTGATGATGACGGAATTACCAATGCAAACGACAACTGTCCTTATACTTATAACCCCGATCAAAGTGATGTGGACCAAGATGGTATAGGCGATAATTGCGACGACGACAAGGATAGCGATGGTATATTAAATGACGTTGACAATTGCCCGGTTACAGCCAATGCTGATCAAAAGGATGCTGATCTGGATGGCGTGGGCGATGTTTGTGACAATGACCTTGATAATGATCTTGTGCCCGATTCTAAAGATAACTGTCCACTAAAGGCTAATGCTGATCAAGCCGACTTTGATAACGATGGCATAGGTGATGCTTGCGAAGCAACCTCAATTGTGGAAGCGATAGATGACGGAATAAACCTTACCTATTATCCAAATCCATTCAATGAAAACACCTCAATTATAGTAACAACCAATTATAGCACTGAAATCATTATTCATATTTTCGATGTATTTGGTAATGAACTCGAAATATTGAGTGATGAATCAATGTATTCCGGGAAACATGAGTTTACATGGAATGCAAAGAATTACAGCAATGGTTTATACATCTGTACCGTATTTATAAAAGATAAATCAAACAATTTGATACATGAGAAAACCATAAAGCTGATAAAACTGAGATAAAAGAAGCCATAAATGGATAAAAGAGCCTGCCGGGGTGTAAACCCGGGCAGGCTCTTTTGTTTACTGGATAAAGCACTCAACCTATGGAGACCGTTATAATACAAACCTTTCGGAGAAATTTGTAGCGATCCTTGTTTTACAAAATACATTTCGTATATTTGCGAAATATAAAAATGAAATAGCAATGCAAACAAGTATTAAAATTTTGGGTACAGGGTGTGCAAACTGCAAGAACCTTGAAAAAGCTACACTTAGCGCAGTAGCCGAATTACATGCCGATGCCACTGTGGAAAAGGTTGAAGACGTCCAGAAAATCATGACCTATGGCGTAATGCGCACGCCTGCTCTTGTAATTAACGAAAAAGTTGCTTTATACGGCAGGGTTCCCAGTGTGCCGGAACTAAAGGATATTATTCAGAAATATCTTTAAAAAATATTGCATGGCAAAAGAAAACGTTGAATTCGCCCAGGAAGACATCCTCATTGCTCAATTTGCAAAGGCATTGAGTCATCCGGCACGGGTCTATATTGTCCGTGAATTATCGAAACTGGATGCATGCTGCACAAGTGGTGAGCTTTTTGAAAAGTTGCCTATTGCGCGTTCTACCCTCTCTCAGCATCTAAAAGAGCTTAAACTGGCGGGACTCATTCAGGGACAAATAAATCCTCCTTTTATCAAATATTGTATCAACAAAACCAATTGGGAATTGGCCCGGCAATATTTCGGAGCCTTCTTATCCCAATAATTTTTTTACATATCTATTTCGTGTGTTTGCGAAATAAAGAAATACTAAATACAGTAATATTAATTCTAAAACATTTACAGATGAAAAACATTATTCTTTCAGCATTCCTTATTTTGGCAATAAGTTGCTCAGGTTATAGCCAGCAGAATAAGAAAACCACGAATCCCAAAAGCAAAGCCAAAGTAATGGTCTACTTTTTTCATGGAACACACCGTTGCACCGGTTGCATTAATGCCGAAAAAGCTACGGTAGCGGTTTTAAACGAATTGTACAAAAATGAGCAGGTTAAGGGTATTCTAAAATTTGAAAGCCTCAATTATGAAGAGCCCCAAAACAAAGCGCTAGCAGAAAAATATGAACTGGCCTGGAATGCTTTGCTGATTATACCTGTAACCAACGAAAAGGCCAAGGTAGAACTTACGGAACAAGCTTTTGCCTACGGTACAAACCCAGGAGGCTTAAAACCTTATATCCAGAAGACGATAGACCCCTTATTGAAATAATCTTATACGATTTAAGCAATGGAATACCTGCACCAATTGCTGGAAGGATCTTCAACACCTTTCTGGTCAGCTCTGATCCTGGGTTTAATGACAGCCATAAGCCCCTGCCCCATGGCTACCAACATTACGGCCATTGGATTTATCAGTAAGAACATAGAAAATAAGGAACGCATATTTTTAAGTGGACTGCTTTATACACTGGGCCGGGCATTCAGTTATACATCGCTGGGATTGATCCTTTATTTCGGAGCAAGCCGTTTCCAGGTAGCGCAAATCTTTCAGGGATGGGGCGAACGAGTGATTGGCTTTCTGCTCATCCTTATTGGCGTGATAATGCTCGATGTCATTAAAATAAAGTTCCCGGCGTTTTCCGCTATAACTGACAAAATCGGAGCTAAAGAGAAAGGAAGCTATTGGGGCGCCTTTTTGCTGGGCTTAGTGTTTGCACTGGCGTTCTGTCCTTATAGTGGTGTACTCTACTTTGGAATGCTTATTCCGATGAGCGTTTCCAGTGCTTCGGGGCTTTACCTGCCTTTATTTTTCGCCATTGCTACCGGTTTACCAGTTATAATCATCGCCTGGATCCTAGCATACAGCGTCGCCAGCATTGGAAATTTCTATCAGAGAATTAAAGTGTTTGAAACCTGGTTTCGAAGGATAGTTGCCGGGTTATTCATCCTTGTAGGTATTTACTATCTAATTATTTATTACCTAAAGTAGATTCATATGTTAACCTATTTCAAAACCAACAAAGGAAAGATACTTATACCCGCTTTGTTGCTGCCGATATGGTTTTTACTGTACTATTCCCTGCAACCGGCTACGGATTGGTTGATTGGCATTGTTCCAGCATTGAAAACCGGCAGTCATTTAACTGAATCGCTCAGGTTTTCCGTATTTGAAGTGCCAAAAGTATTGTTATTACTTACGCTTATCATATTCTTCGTAGGTATTATCCGCTCGTACTTCTCTCCAGAACGTACAAAGAAGCTACTAGAAGGGAAATCAACCTTCGCAGGAAACGTACTTGCTGCCATACTGGGAATTGTTACCCCTTTTTGTTCCTGCTCTGCCATCCCTTTGTTTTTAGGGTTTGTGGAGTCAGGCGTACCCTTGGGAGTTACCTTCTCGTTTCTGATTGCGGCTCCCATGATCAACGAAGTAGCGGTAATTCTCCTGTTTGGAATGTTCGGGTGGGAAACCGCAATGATCTACGTACTTACAGGGCTTACGATAGCTATAACCGCAGGCTATATTATTGGCAAGCTGAAGCTGAAGCACTGGGTACAGGATTGGGTTTACCAGACCAAAGCAAGCAGTACCGGACTTGGAGAAGAGAAACTAAACCTGGCGGACAGAATACAACTGGGCTACAATGCAGTTAAAGAAATCGTAGGCAAGGTATGGATTTATGTTCTCGCTGGTATTGCGGTTGGAGCCGGAGCTCATGGATACGTACCACAGGATTTCATGGTTTCCCTTATGGGAAAATCGGCCTGGTATAGTGTACCACTATCTGTTCTCATTGGAGTTCCGCTATATTCCAACGCTGCAGGAATTATCCCCATTGTATCCGTTTTAATTGAAAAGGGAGCAGCACTTGGCACATCCCTGGCTTTTATGATGGCTGTAATCGGGCTCTCACTGCCCGAGATGATCATTCTTAAAAAAGTGCTCAAAATGCCACTAATACTCACTTTTGTGTGCATCATTGCCACAGGGATAATAATTGTAGGCTATCTGTTCAACTTAATTTTCTAAATTCTTAAAAACATTAAATCATGAAAACCATTAGCTTTATCGGAGGTGGACGCATCACGAGGATTTTGCTCCAGGCCTTTAACAATGCAAAAGTTACATTTAACGGAATTACCGTGTTCGACATTAACGGCAGCACACTTGCTTCGCTAAAAGCCAAGTTCCCACAAATACAAACCGCTACAAACATTGAAGACACAACAAAAGCAGAGCTGGTAGTTTTGGCCGTTCATCCTCCTGTAGTTCTTGAAACACTGGAAAAAATTAAAAGCAAGTTTTCTGCAGATACCGTTTTTCTTTCACTTACACCTAAGTTCACCATCCAAAAACTCGAAGCTATTCTGGGTCTGCCAAATATCGCCCGCATGAACCCAAGCGCATCAACCATTGTAAATAAGGGAGTAAATCCTGTGTCCTTTTCGGCTTCTTTTGATAATTCGAAGAAACAATTATTGCTCAACCTGGCAAATACTATGGGCTACATACCACAGGTAGATGATGCTAAAATTGAAGCATATGCCGTAATCACCGCAATGGGGCATACTTACTTTAATTTCCAATTGCAGAAGCTGAAAGAACTGGCGGTATCATTTGGCATGGACGAAGCCGAAGCTGCCAAAGCCATTACCAATATGCTGTGGGGCACTACTGAAACGCTTTTCAATACAGGCTTACCCTTCAATGAGGTTAACGACCTTGTTCCTGTAAAACCTCTGGCCGAAGTAGAAGAAACCATTAAAGGATACTACGACCAGTATCTGACTGGCATTTACAATAAAATTAAACCATAAATGAGTTCAATTCATAACCAAAAGAACTGCCTTTGCAATAGCGGCGAATACGTTGTAATAACTTGTTCAGGTGCCTGCGACTTAGGACAAATATCCGACCTGGTTGCCCGTAAACTAAGAGATAACAAAATCCGCAAAATGAACTGTCTTGCAGCGGTTGCAGCTGATGTAAAACCAACAATCGAAATGTTTCAAGAAGCAGACCTCTTGCTTATTGACGGTTGCGCTGTAGATTGTGGCAAGAAAATACTGGACAAAGCGGGAATTACCAATTACAAGTATATGCGAATCACTGATCTTGGCTACGTTAAAGGTCAAACCCCAGTCACCAGCAAAGTAATAGAGGCAGTCTACGAAAAGGCGGCAGTGGACTATTAAATACCTAAAAAACGAAAGCCGGTTCCAAAATTCAACAACGGGATCGGCTTTATTGGATCCGGACTACAACCGCAATATTATTGACGCCTTTCGGCATGGTTTGCCACAAGAATAAAAACACCTATTTGTTTGTTCATACCCGAAATGGGGGTAACTATTTTCAATTCTGATGCTTCCTTAATTACCTCCTGATTTTTAATATTGTTGTAATCTGCATTTTGTGATCCTTCATCCTTTTTATCGGTTGAAATTTCAATTATTGAACTTTCAGGATTAATAAGTTGCAGCTTTATTATGCCAGGGGTTCTGATAAATTCATTAAAAAACTGATTAATCTGGTCTTTATTACCTCTGATTAATTCACTTCGTACAGCCCACGAAAAGGCTTTGGCGGTTTGTTGCAATTGAACAGTATTCAAGCTATCCAGCTTTGTTTCATATTTTGTAACAAGTTCAAGCCTTTCCTTTTCCGTACTTTTTTGGAGAGAATGCATTTTACTATAATGCCAGATAAGAATAATGAGAATGAGAAGTATTAAACCCAAATAATACTTTCTCCTGTAAATAAACTGCAAATACTTGTTATCTGTTGTTTCCATCTGTAATAAATTTTGTCCGGAGCGTTTAGCTGTGATTTAAGCTACAAGCGATTATGGTAAAGTTAGTATGCAATTCTTACGAATTCGTTACATAGTTATTTAACAGATTTATATTATTCACACATAAATAATGCGAATTAAGGGTTGACAATTCCTCCAATTAAGTGAAGTGAATGCGATTTATTCTCAATCCCCCTGCACCCTTCGCCAAGGGGGAAAGCAGCGTGCCAGGGATCTAAAAAGATAAGATTTATTCAACCCTTAATTCGCATAACTAATTGAAACTAGCAAAAACGGTTAATTTCCTTAATTTGAAGCTATAATGGTTGATAAGCTTCTTCATTCAAAAAATCCGTTTTCGCTCCGGCGTATGTCAAATCGAGCTTATGCATGGCGCGTGTACATGCAACGTACAGCATTTGCCGATCGGGCTCGGTGTTATAGTTCTTGTCGTTAATATAGGGCACAATTACATTGTCGAACTCCAAACCTTTGGCCAAATGGGCGGTTGTAATTACTATTCCGCTCCCGAAGGCAACACTGGAGGCATGTAGCAGGCTTATCCGGTAATCGTTTTTTAGCAACTTGTGTAAATTATCGGCCTGCGCTTGTGTTTTACATACTATGCCTAGCGAGTTGAAGCTGCTTTCTAAAAAGCAATCAATCAAATGTTTCAGGTAATTGATTTCCTCCGCTTCGGTGTTAAAAGCATGAATAGCCGGCTCCTCTCCGTGCCTTTCAATAGCTTCAACATCAATGTTCTTCCTTATTTTTTTTGTGAATTGGGTTATTTCGTAAGTTGAACGGTAGCTTTTCAGCATGGTCATGCAAGTGGCATCAGGAAAAATGGATTGTATGGTTTCGAGCCCCGAAGAACTGAATGGGTTTACCGACTGATTGATGTCGCCCAAAATTGTTTTTTTGCAGGAAAACAGCGCATTTAAAACTTTATACTGTACGGCTGAGTAATCCTGCATTTCGTCCACTACCAAATGTTTCACATGGCTGTAGGGTTTGAGGCCCTCCAGCTTCATTTTGAGGTACAGCAACGGGAACACATCGCTGTATTCGTAAACCGAACCTGTTTTTAGTTTGAGTAAGTCAGGTCGTTTCAGCCATTCATAAAATCCTTTGTAAAGTGTCCGAAGGTTTGCCGAGGGAAACATTTTTCGGATTGCAGCGTGCAAAGCCGCGCGCTCCTTATTGATCACATCGTAACGGTAATGAAGCGACATATTGTTCACAATGTCGCGCACCACTTCGTTGAAACGATCGAGTATTGGCCTGCGGTTGTGCCGAACAAACGACTCTTTTATGAACCAAGCAGGTATGGGTCGTCGACCTACAACAATATCCTCAGGTTTAAAGCCTTCGTTTTCGAGGTACAGTGCATATTCGTCGATTTTTCTCAGCATGTCGCCCGACGATTTGAACAGGATACGCTCAATCAGCTTTTCATCGGTCTTGGATAATAGTTCCGAAACCTGGTCGAAAAACGACTGAAACTTAATCTGGTAGTCAAAAAGCTCGTTGGCAATTTCTTCCATGCTGCTTTCTTCAACGGTTTCTTCGCCCAGCTCAGGCAATACGTTCGAAATGTAGCTGGCAAATATCTTGTTGGGCGAAATAATCAGGATGTCGGTTGACGAGATTGTTTCTTTAAACCGGTAAAGCAGGAAAGCTATGCGGTGTAACGCAATAGAAGTTTTCCCGGAACCGGCAACCCCCTGTATGATCAGGTGCCGGGCTTCCTCGTTTCGGATAATGGCATTCTGCTCACGTTGTATGGTGGCAACAATATTCTTCATTTTTGCCGACGATGCCTGGTTCAGCTCCTTTTGAAGCACATCGTCCTGTATGGTAATATCGCTGTCGATCATGTATTCCATTTCGCCCTTGCGGATGCGGAACTGGCGTTTAAGCTCAATGCTGCCTTCAACTTTCGAATTCAGGGTTTCATAGCTCGCGTCGCCCAGTTCAAAATCGTAAAACATGCTCGATATGGGCGCACGCCAGTCATATATAAGGTTTCTATTTTTGTCTTCGTCGCGGAAATTATGAACGCCAAC
Organism: Bacteroidales bacterium; assembly: GCA_036261135.1. Lineage (GTDB taxonomy): Bacteria > Bacteroidota > Bacteroidia > Bacteroidales > JAAUTT01 > JAAUTT01. Next base: position 36,009 of record DATALJ010000013.1, on the reverse strand, counting down.
ATAAATGGGATCTGCGTTATTCTTTCCTTTTTCTTTAAAGTCGATTCTGCCAAAATAGGGGACATTTCTCAGTCGAAACAACCGTTTCTTTTTATCCACCGAATGGTCGCCAAGCGATGCCGTATTGGTTATCGACTCACGCATCGCATTCTTCTCCTGATGGTCCATATCGGCTTTATTCTCTTGCATGTGCCGGTTCAAATGCAACACCTCGTCGGCCTGCGATTTAATTCTCTCGTTAATGAAACTGATGGCTATATCAACTTGCCGAAGCAGGTTTTTCAAATATTCCTTTTCCTCTTTTTCTATTTTGTTAACCATTGCTATACCAGGTGAATTGCAGGATAGCCATTGGCATCCCATGTTCTTAATAAGATTGTGCTGAAAATATTAAATCCTGACAGACTGAATTATCTTGTCAAATTTCAGGGCGGAGTAACCTTATAATCTGTCGTAAATTTGTTTTCCATAATGAGGCGGCAAAAGTAAGTTAAAATAGAGTCACAGGCAAATATTTATACTTTTGAAGCTTTAACGAAAATTACTGTAAGAAAGCAATTTACTTCAATGGAAAGGCTCTCTAATTATTAAATTCCCGTTTTAGCAGTAACCCTTCTATACATTGCGTCTATTGCAAACCAATTGATTTCCGACATACTTAACAATAATTTAACACATTATTGTCTTTTTCTTTCATTTTATGTCGTATTTTTACGTCATACAACATTATGCATTATGATCAAAGCAGAAGCTTTCAGCACAGAATTACAGGAGCTTGCCAAATTTACCAAAGCCATTTCGCATCCCGCACGGTTAGCTATTTTACAGTACCTCGCAGAAACAAAAACCTGTATATCGGGCGATATTTCTGATTATTTACCCCTGAGCCGCAGCACGGTGTCGCAACATTTAAACGATCTGAAAGAACTGGGTCTTATACAGGGCCAAATTGACGGACTGAAGGTCAATTACTGCCTTTGCAACGCCACCATCGAAAAATACAAGACCATGTTCGAGGCATTTTTCAAGGATATCGGCACATCCGATATGTGTTGTTCAACCAATTGCTAAAAACCAAAATATATGAAAATATTAATTCTTTGTACAGGAAACAGTTGCCGCAGCCAAATGGCCCACGGATTTTTACAAAGCTTCGATAGAAGCATGACTGTTTGTTCCGCAGGCACAGAAGCCTCGGGAAAGCTCAACGAAAAGGCCCTAGCTGTAATGAAGGAAGTGGGCATAGATATCAGTCATCATACCTCGGATCCGGTTGATAAATACCTTGGTGAAGAATGGGACTATGTAATAACCGTATGCGGAGGCGCAAACGAAGCATGCCCGGCATTTACCGGGAAAGTTAAAGAACGGTTGCACATAGGATTCGACGACCCATCGCACGCAGTAGGTTCCGAAGAGTTTATCTGGAGCGAGTTTCGCAGAGTTCGCGACGAAATTAAGGTAGCATTTTACTCCTTTTACACGCAGAACATTTACTAACAGTTAATTACTTCATTGGCACATTCACAAATTAAAACCGCATGGACGCGAAAGATCTAAAACTCATTGTAAAAGAAAAATATAGTGAAATAGCAAAACAATCGAAGAAACAGAACCAATCGTCGTGCTGTGGCGCAACAGGTTGCTGCTCGACTGTCGATTATGCCGTTTTCAGCGAAAACTACGAAAAGCTGAAAGGCTACAACCCTGATGCCGATTTGGGCTTAGGCTGTGGTATTCCAACACAATTTGCAAGTATCGAACTAGGTCACCATGTACTCGATTTAGGCAGTGGAGCAGGGAACAATTGTTTTGTGGCTCGTGCCATTGTTGGAGAGAGCGGAAAGATTACAGGTATCGACTTTACCGATGCAATGCTTGCGAAAGCCAATGAGAATGCCAAAAAACTCGGTTATACCAATGTGGAGTTTGTGAAAGGCGACATCGAAGATATGCCGTTACCCGCTAACACCTTTGATGTGGTTGTTTCCAACTGCGTTTTAAATCTCGTACCCGATAAAAAGAAAGCCTTTTCGGAAATCATGAGGGTGTTGAAGCCCGGAGGGCACTTTTGCGTTTCGGATGTGGTATTAAAGGGCAATTTGCCCGATAAACTCCAAAAAGACGCCCAAATGTATGCCGGATGCGTTTCCGGCGCAATTGAGATAGCTGAATACCTCGAAATCATTAGTGCGAATGGGTTCAAGCACACCACTATTCATAAACAGAAAGCTATTGATATTCCCGATGAAGTATTGGCCCAATATCTCCGTTCGGATGAAATCAAATCTTTCAAATCCGGCAAAACAGGGATATACAGTATTACTGTTTCGGCCAGAAAGTAAGCCTTCATTTTCAAACTTTCAAATCGATTAATCTTCAAATTTAAACCATGCCATCGCAAAAAAGACTAAAATTTCTCGACCGCTACCTTACACTTTGGATTTTCCTTGCCATGTTCGCCGGAGTTTTTGCCGGCTGGATCAGCCCCAATGTTGCAGAATTCTGGAATAGCATGTCGTCGGGGACTACAAACATTCCCATAGCCATAGGGCTTATTGTAATGATGTACCCACCATTGGCCAAAGTTAAATACGAAGAGCTGGGCGATGTTTTCCGCAACACCAAAATTCTTGGCTTATCACTGGTTCAGAACTGGATTATCGGACCGTTACTGATGTTTGTTCTTGCCATTGTTTTTGTAAGGTTCAATATCGATTACATGTACGGCCTCATCCTGATAGGGCTTGCCCGGTGTATTGCCATGGTTATAGTCTGGAACGACCTGGCTAAGGGCGATGCGCAATATGCTGCCGGATTGGTAGCCTTCAACTCCATTTTCCAGGTATTGTTCTTTTCTGTTTATGCTTATGTGTTTATCGCCATTCTGCCCGGTTGGTTTGGTTTACCGGTAAACGATGCTGTATCGCAGATCACTATTGGGCAGATTGCCGAGAGTGTGTTTATATATCTGGGAATTCCTTTCATTGCAGGTTTTCTTACCCGTTTTATTTTAATGAGGATCAAAAGTAAGGAATGGTATCAAACCCGGTTCATTCCTAAAATCAGCCCTTTAACACTGATTGCCTTATTGTTTACCATTTTGGTTATGTTCTCACTCAAAGGTGAACACATTGTGAAAATACCAATGGATGTTATCCGGATAGCCATTCCATTGGTTATCTATTTTGTAGTAATGTTTGTGGTTTCGTTCCTTATGAGTAAAAAAGTTGGAGCTACTTACGAGCAAGCCACTACCCTCTCGTTTACGGCTGCCAGCAATAATTTCGAGCTGGCCATTGCAGTTGCTATTGCTGTATTCGGCATCAATTCGGGCGAAGCATTTGCCGCTGTTATTGGTCCGCTGGTAGAAGTCCCGGTAATGATAGCGCTTGTAAATGTGGCGTTCTGGTTTAAGAAGAAATATTTCACCTCTTAATATAACCCATGCTTTTCTGGTATTTATTATATTTACCCAATGGAAACTGCATTGGAGCATATCTTAACATCAACGTACAAAGATGAAATGATCGCTTATCTTCAAAGTCATCCAGAATATTTTGAAGAAGCCGCAGCACTTGCCATGTCGAATAAGAGACTTTACAGTTGGAGGGCGGCATGGCTATTATGGAGCTGCATGACAGAAAACGACAGCAGAATCCGACCTTACATCAAGTCCTTCATCAATTCACTGGAAACTAAACCCGACGGGCATCAACGCGAACTGCTGAAAATCCTTCAGAATATGGAATTAGACGAAGAAGACGAAGGCATTTTATTCAATGTTTGCGTCAACCTGTGGTTAAAAATTAACAGCCAGCCGTCCGTCCGTTACACTGCGTTTGTGTTAATGAGCAAAATGGCTGACAAATATCCCGAACTACTACACGAAGTGCTTTTACTTACCGAAGATCATTATATAGAAACGTTGTCGCCGGGCATAAAGCATTCCATTTCGCGCGTAATCGAAAAAATAAGGCAATAAACACGGTATTTCAAAAAGTACCGGAAACAACTATCCCCTGGCTTCGCGCTGGCGGGTAAATTTCTTTCGGTTGTTGTTCCGTGGGGCAAAACGATTAGAACCATTGGATTTTGGCCTTTCCATCTTTCTTTCCGAAACGACTTCCGTTTTACCATCGGAATGAAAAGGATGATCCTCAATAACCGGGATTGATTGGGCAATGAGTTTATGGATATCTTTAAGGTAAGCTCTCTCCTCAGCATTACAGAACGACATGGCTACACCGCTCAGTCCGGCACGGCCTGTACGACCAATCCGGTGTACATACGTCTCGGGAATGTTGGGCAGTTCAAAATTGATCACGTGCGAGAGTTCTTCCACGTCGATTCCGCGAGCGGCAATATCGGTAGCCACAAGAACACGGGTTGCTCCCGATTTGAAATTCGAAAGCGCCTTTTGTCGGGCATTCTGCGATTTGTTCCCATGTATAGCTTCAGCCTTTATGCCGGCTTTAACAAGATCGCTCGTTACTTTGTTAGCACCATGCTTGGTACGTGTAAAAACAAGTGCGGTAACGATGCTTTCATCCTTAAGCAAATGGATCAATAACGATTTTTTGCTCTTCTGATCGACATAGTACAATTCCTGTCTGATTGTATCAACCGTTGATGAAACGGGCGTTACAGCAACGCGTTCGGGTTTAACAAGAATAGTATCGGCCAGTTTAGCTATTTCAGGCGGCATAGTTGCCGAAAAGAAAAGAGATTGACGACGTGCAGGAAGTAAAGTGATAATTTTCCTGATATCGTGAATAAATCCCATATCGAGCATGCGATCGGCCTCGTCGAGCACAAACATGGAAATGTGCTGCAGGCTTATGTATTTTTGACCTATCAGATCGAGTAAACGGCCAGGCGTTGCAATCAACACATCTACACCTCGCCCCAATACGTCGGTTTGCGATTTTTGATTCACACCGCCAAAAATAACTGTGTGTTTTAGACCTGTATGCCGGCCATAAGCTGTAAAGCTTTCGCCAATCTGAATAGCAAGTTCCCTTGTTGGGGTAAGTATTAGCGCTTTTATACCACGGTTTGCGTTGTTTGCAGCTCTTTCCTGGTGTAAAAGCTGAAGTACTGGAATGGCAAATGCAGCCGTTTTACCAGTACCTGTTTGGGCGCATCCTAGCAGATCTTTATGTTGTAAAATAATTGGAATTGCTTGTTGCTGAATGGGTGTTGGTTCCGAATAACCCTCGGTCTTTAAAGCCGTGAGGATAGGCTTAATGAGATTTAACTGTTCAAATGACATGTAAAAAATTTAAATAAATACTGATTATAAAAAAGGGAAAGAGGTAGGTCTGACACTTCAATAATAATCCTGCAAAGATACGATAATAAACGGATAATCACTTTTTATTTTCTGAAATGCGAAAACCAAATGCCTCAATGTTAAATTTTAATCCGTAAAAACCATTTTTTAGAGTATTTTTGTAAAAATCTTCCCTTTAGGATAGTTTAGCTGACAACTAAATCTACAAAAATTGGTCGATTCATGTTGTAACTTAAAATAAATTATGAGTAGAGGAAACGAAACCTTTGGAAAAAAAGATGTAAGAGCGAAGCAGGAAAAGCGCCGCCAGGAAAAAGAGAAAAAACGGGAAGAAAGAAAAAACCAAATGCGCGATGGCAAAAGCCTGGACGATATGATAGCGTATGTGGACGAGTTCGGACGCATTAGCTCAACACCTCCCGATCCCGCAAACAAAGTAGAAACAAATATTGAAGAAATCCAGATTTCGGTACCCAAGAGCATTCCTGGAGAAGAGGATAATATTCACCATGGAATCGTCACGTTTTTCAACGATTCTAAAGGCTTTGGTTTTATCAAAGACATCAATACGCAGCGGGACGTTTTTGTTCATATCAACGCACTCAGCGAACCTATAAAAGAAAACAACAAGGTGTCGTTCGAAATTCAAAAAGGCCCTAAGGGACTTACGGCTGTAAATGTAAAACTCGATAAGGAATAAATAAACCGTGTTTCTCCCTTATTTGTTGAAGCTAGAAACAGAAATACCCCATGTGGAATATTTTTAACAAACCATATCCCTTTAGCGAAGATCTGAAGCATAATTCCAAAATTATATTCTTTATAAGCCTTGGTGTATTTGCGTTTCTGTTTCTCTTTCAACCTTTCGAAATCAGTAATCTTTCGTCCAAGGACAGGTATTACTTTATGGCCGGCGTTTCGGTGGTTACCTTCCTTGCACTCAGTATCAACCTGCTGTTATTGCCCAGTCTTTTCACAAAAATGTTCTCATCGTCCAAATGGAACATCAAAAAGGAGATATTCTGGAATTTATGGATATTGTTTACAATCCTTGGCGGATATTTCCTGCTAAACACCTCGTTGCATGTGCTGCATTTCGATTTCAGCATGGTTATACAGCTTGTTCTTACGGCGGTGGTACCCATCTCAATTTTGATTATTGTAAATTACAATAAGATATTGCGTGCACATTCCAAACTGGCCGACGAACTAAGCAAGAAATTAAAAGAAAATAAGTTAATACAGGAAAAGATCGTTCACTTTCAGTCGGACTACCAGAAAGACAGCCTTGCCATTAAAGTTAACCTTCTTATGATTGTGCGCTCAGCCAATAACTATATTGAAGTATTCTGGAAAGAAGGCGAAACAATAAAATCGCAAATGGTTCGCAGTAGCATGATTAGCGCCGAGGAACTGCTCAAAGAACACAAGTTCATCTTCAAATGCCATCGTTCCTATATCGTTAACATCAATTATATCGATAAAATTGAAGGTAATTCGCAGGGTTACAAGCTGTTCTTCGACGATATAAGCTTTCCTGTACCCGTTTCGCGCAACTCGGTTGAAAAGCTGAAAGAGCTTATTTAACCAACATATTCCCTGGATAACCGCGAGCTATCAACAAAACATATCTAAGAGCCTTTTAATTCATTATTTAACCCGATCTTTTCCGCGCCAGACCAGCTTTTCCGGCAGCAAAATTCACATCTCATCAGCCAAATATTAACCTTATCGTCTCTCCCCATTCGTCCCTAAAAGCCATTTCTGGCACCTAAAAACGAGCTTCACACCTATTATTTCACCAACAACCCTATTTTTTCTTAAGCAGCAAGAGCATCATTAATTTTGCCTCAAATTTTAAAACACGTATATGGAAGAATTAATTATTGGCGATTGCCGTGCAAAGTTACCTATTATACAAGGTGGAATGGGTGTAGGAATATCCTTATCCAGATTAGCAGCAGCAGTAGCCAATGCAGGAGGTATCGGGGTTATTTCGGCGGCCGCAATAGGGATGTTCGAGCCCGATTATATGAAGAATTTCCGCCAAGCCAATAAAAGGGCTTTACGCAGGGAAATACAACAGGCAAAACAAATGGCTCCCAATGGAATTATTGGAGTGAATATAATGGTAGCATTAACCGATCATGAAGAACTTATAAAAGTAGCTATTGAAGAGGAAGCAGATCTTGTAATCATTGGCGCCGGACTGCCGCTTAAAATACCTGCCATGCTGGAAGAAGCAGGTTTTAAGGATTTCCGTACCAAATTGGTCATTAAAGTTTCATCGGCCAAGGCTGCTAAGCTTATATTCCAATCGTGGAGCAGCAGGTACAACCGAATACCCGATGCAGTAGTTGTGGAAGGGCCAATGGCAGGAGGACACCTTGGATTCAAGAAGGAAGAACTGGGCGAAAACCTTGTTCCATTAGATCAGCTTATCCGCGAAACGGTAAAAGAGGTGGCTGTTTTTGAACAAACATTTGCAAAAGAAGTTCCTGTAATAGCTGCAGGAGGTATATATACCGGAGAGGATATGTATAGCATTATGCAGGCAGGGGCTAAAGCTGTAAAGCTGGGAACCCGGTTTGTTACTACTCACGAGTGCGACGCATCGCTTGCTTTTAAAGAAAGTTATCTCGCCTGCAACAAGGAAGACCTCACCATTATTAACAGTCCGGTAGGATTGCCCGGCCGTGTGGTGAACAGTTCCTTTGTAGAGCAGATAAAAGCAGGGAATACCAAACCTTTCCGATGTTCCTGGAAATGCCTGAGCAACTGTAATTACAAGGAAGCTCCTTATTGCATTGCACTTGCACTATTCAATGCAGCACAAGGCAGAATGGACGAAGGTTTTGCATTTGCCGGGTCCAACGCATACAAAGCCCAAAGCATACAACACGTTTCCGAAGTATTTGAAGAGCTCATAACGGAATATCATAATGCTTCAATAGCGCATCAAACAAAGGAAACCAGGGAACTGTCGTTGGAAATACCATTCATTCGAGCTGTTTCGTGATTTCAATTCTATTAAACAAACAAGATTATTATGTCAGTAACAAATAAATCGCCAAACACAGATATTTTGTGGCAAAAGATGGTGATGAAATATACAAAGCCAGATATACGTAAGAGTATCTGGCAAATTTGTAATTCGCTTATTCCCTATATACTTCTATGGATAGTAATGTACCAGAGCTTTGCTTATTCGTACATATACACGCTTATCCTCGCTGTTCCGGCATCAGGGTTTCTGGTCCGCTTGTTCATTATCTTTCACGATTGTGGTCATGGGTCCTTTTTCCGATCGCGACGTGCAAACAAAGTAGTTGGTTCAATACTGGGGATACTTACCTTTACACCTTATGATAAATGGCACGATTTGCATCATCAGCATCATGCCTCTACCGGAAACCTTGACAAGCGCGGCACCGGCGATGTATGGACCATGACCATAAGGGAATATATGGAAGCAACTCCTGCAAAACGGCTAATCTATCGGCTATTCCGCAACCCGTTCTTCATGTTTACATTCGGGCCCATGATTCTCATTCTGCTAAACCGCATTACTGTAAAAGAAATGGATGCAAAAGCCAAAAGGGATGTGTATTACACAAATATTGCTGTTGTGGTAATGGGTGCAATAATCAGTTATTTCATCGGGTTTAAAGCATACTTATTGATACAAATACCTATTCTGCTTATTTCGCATACTGCTGGGCTATGGTTGTTTTACATCCAGCATCAGTTCGAAGATGTAACCTGGGAAAGGACTGAAAGCTGGGATTACAAGGAAGCGGCCATCAGAGGAAGTTCATTTTTAAAATTACCGATCATATTACAATGGTTTACAGGAAATATAGGATTCCATCATGTACATCACCTGAGTTCGAGAATACCCAATTATAACCTGGCCCGTTGCCATTACGAAAACGAGCTGTTCAGGGAAGTAAAGCCAATAGTTTTAAGTGCCACATTCCGGGCACTACAATTAAATTTATGGGACGAGGCCAATGGCAAGCTTATAAGCTTCAAGAGCCTTAATAAACGGAAGGAAGAACAACAAGCAGTGTTTATTTATCAAGGTCTACCTTGAGCTTCTGAGCCAACTTCTTTATTAGTGTTCCTACATTATAATAATCGATAACACCTACAACGGTTTTACATTGAAGGCATCGAACAAATATAAGTTCATAGTTCGAATTTACAGGTGTTTGATTCACAACCTCAAACTCGGTACAAGCGCATTGCGGACATTTTGACTCGTTCATACGTTAAGTTGTAAAGTTTAGCAGCAGAATATTGAATATTTGTTTACGTAAAAAACCGAAGCGTATTCCATAAAAACCAAGTAGTACGCAGAGCGCAGCCTCAAGACTACGCCACTACGTAGCTCCTTTTTTAAATCATCCGTGTTGGGTAATGAATATCATTAAGGTTAAACCAATCTTACATTACACGCATTTAATCCTTTTTTCCCTTGCTCGAGATCAAAGGTAACTTCATCGTTTTCTCTTATGTCATTTTTCAATCCCGAAACATGCACAAAATACTCTTCGCCTGACTCCTGATCTTTAATAAATCCAAAGCCTTTAGAATCATTAAAGAATTTCACAATACCATTTTTCATAAAATTTGATTTTAATAATCTCTCAATCCCTTAGTGAATTGAAAGACAGAATTTAATACTTGAACAACCTGATTACATTAACTTCAACTGACCAAAAGCATCTGAATTGTAGCTAATTCAGTAAACAGTATCAGGAGAACAATCAACAACCCAAATTGTTAATTTTTTGCATCATTTTGGCCCAAATAAACAGTAAGAACCCTTCCTGTCTTTATTCTGCTGCCCGAGATCGAATTCCATTCCCGTAATTTTGTAAGACTCACTTTGTAATGTTTCGCAATGCCCGAAAGCGTTTCGCCAGGGCGAACTTTGTGCGTGGTGACCTTTTCGGATGAGTGGGTGGCTAGGGACAAAGATGGTGCCTGCTTTGAACTATAAGCAGCTGCGCTACTGAACAGCATAGAATCCCGCAAACCCATAAAATTAACTTTCTGATCAGAGGGGATGTACAAATTATAGGTTCTACCTTCATTTGCAGGTATGACATCCTTTAAATACTGCGCATTGATGGTCCGTAAAGTCCGAATATCGATATTTAAAGCAGAGGCAACCTGTTGCAAATGCATATGTTTTGAAACACTTACCGTGTCGATAGTTGAAGGAAAATTATGAGCAACAGGCTTTATGCCATGTTCCTTATAATAATTGAAAGCATACGCAATGCCAATAAATGTGGGCACAAAGTGCTGCGTATACGCAGGCAAATAAGGATATAACTTTTTAAAATCGTGGCTCCCTCCTGCCCTGCGTATAGCAGAATTTAACCGGCCATAACCGCAATTGTAGGCGGCAAGAACCATGTGCCAATTGTTGTACATCCCGTTTAGCACTTTGAGATATTTAGCAACAGCAACTGTAGATTCAATGATATCGCGGCGTTCATCAACCTGACTATTCACAGTTAAGCCAAATTTCTGACCTGTACCTTTAGTAAACTGCCACATACCTGAAACTCCCTTATTAGCAGCTTTGGGATTAAGCCCCGACTCAAGTACGGCAATATATTTCAATTCCAAAGGCACGTCATACGATTTAAAAATGGCCTCAATCATAGGAAAATAAAACTCACTCAACCCAATAGCACGTGCCATGGTGCTTTTAGAACGAACCGTATACAATTCGATACTTTTCCGCACTTTTGAGTTGTAAAATGGCTTACAATCAAAAGGAAGTGCTTCGAGCCTGCTAATGTAAACAGAATCGGGCGTTTGGCTGGTTACGTTTTTATAATGTCGGCTGCCGGTTGCCTTGGATTTGTTCTTAGCAGGATGATTCCCGGACGAAATAGCTAAGCAATTAAAAACGGAGAACAATATAAGAATCAGAATAAAAGAAGACTTCTTCATGGTATCCGGTTTAAAATTATAGAAGCCCCCAAGATACAGACTTACCGGATAGCGAAATGTTAAAAAAACACAAAACTCTGTATTCAACTTTTTTATAATGGTGTTACTATCCGTGCCAAACCTTCATTATAGCTACAATGCATACCAACATAGACTTTTTAATCATTCATATTGTTCAGGTTTAATCGAAATGGTAAAAAGTGTTACACCCTCTACATCTTTATAATTGTAATTTATAGTTGTCTTATTATCGCGAAAAATTTTCATTTGAGGCTCGGTCTTTATTGCATTGATAATCGTGGGCTCAACATAACTCTTCAAAGCATCCACATCCACTGAATCCTTAACAACAGTCAATATTGTATAATTATATTGAAAAGTATTGTCCGGAAGAGCCAATGTATTATCAAGCCGTGTAGCATTATCGATCATTACCGGACAGTTTTTATTAAACTCGCTGGCATATTCTACCAAAGCCTTTTCAAATACCGGCTTCTTAAAAATTGAAATTATTTTTTCGCCTGCAAAATGTCCAATCGCATAAAAAATAGCAAAGGCAACCGCAAAACCAATCCAGTACTTTAATTTCATTTGTTTAACAGGCTTTGCTTTCTCATTGCTTTTTTGAATTTCGTTCGCCGAAACACAAATCAATTGTTTAAAATCCTCCAACGATTTCTCCGGATTTCGCCTTTGCCAGTCAGAAAAGTTATTGTCGAGCTTTTTATTACATTTTGAGCAAAAAATCAGGTACTGCGATTTTACTTCGTTTAAGTGCCCGCATTTATTACATTTTAGAAAGTGCATAATTATTTGAATTTCATCTATATTGTTTGTATCCGAGGATACTAAATTTATTCTGTTTACTTGTCTTAAAATTCCTTATTTAATTAAAACAACCCAAACCGTTTCTTACAAGTATTTGGTCTATTGACGTCTATAATTTCCTTTATACCAAATTTCTGAAACTTACCCAACAAATCATCGGTTCCATATTTTAATTTGAAGTCCATCTCTTCCTTATATAAAGGAATCATCGAATAGATATAAATTGTTTTACCATTCGATTCAATGGTCAGAAAGTCCTCAGGTAACGTTATACTAGGGAGCAAAATAATGCCAACGAAAGCGTTTTTATCAGCCATTGGTTCGGGAGGGTTCCCATTGGTAATGGTATGGCCTTCGCCCACCCAGGTATTGTACATATGAGGAAATCGGGCCAATTGCTTTAATTGCCGGATAGGCCAGTAATTTTTTTCATTCTCAAAATCATTTTGTTCCATAGGCCAGTTTGCCGGCAACAAAGCTACGACCTCAGCATATTCGAGTCCTTTTAAGTCGGAAGGGATGTTCATGGGTAAGCTGCTCATCCCTGATGTCATTAGAATGTGGTAATCCCTATCTTTATTCGCTTTCACAAAAAAGACATCCACGTGAATTTTGTCCGAAACAATTTCGTGAAAGACAGATGTATCATCATCTCCAAAGAATTTAGCAATATGGTCGCCAATGGCTTCCGCTGTATCAGGATCGCCAGTTACGGGTTCTAACGCATCGCGGTTTAACGACTCGTATTTGTAAATCGGATTTCCGGATTCGGAGTATTTTTCAGGTTTTCGGTCCCGTGTCATGGAGTTTGGATTTTTTGGTAATTAAACTATAGCGTATGTATAAAAAGCAGCGGAATAACTGTAAAACATAAATAAATGTAATAATTATTTTTGTTTTACCATATGCTTGGGATTATTCTCCCCGGATTTCGACAGGTACTTTATTCCGGGGATATCATCAATTTCCTTAATTTTGCAGCACTAATTATCAGCCATGGCTCACAAATACATCGATGAAGAATTACGCAAGGTTCAATCCCTTTTAAAACAAGAAAAGGACGACGAACTCGCGCAGTACAAAGCGCGAATAAGCGGATCTTCGTACAACGAACTCAGAAAGCAAGGATTGTGCTGGTATCCGGTGCGCATCGAAAAAACAAGTTTCGATTCGGGAGAGCGGCTTATTGTACGCATATCGCGACCCAAGGAACATACCGATGCGCACCAGTTTCAGTCGGGTAAGCCGGTTACCTTTTTCGCCAACATTCCTGGGCTTAACGACGATGACTTTGTAAATGGCGTGGTAAACCAAGTGAAAGAGCAGGAAATGCTTATTACCCTGAACAGCGACAATATGCCCGAATGGATATACTCCGGATACCTGGGCGTTCAACTGCTGTTCGACGAAGTATCGTATCGCGAGATGGAACGTGTAATGGCCTTTGTTATCCAAACTGACGAGGAACGTATCGACCACCTTAAGAATATCCTGCTGGGCGACGTAGCAGCGCAATTCACAACTGACAAAGAGCTTGTTAATATTGAGCATTTGAACGACTCCCAAAACCTGGCTCTGAACCTCGTCAAACAGGCTCAAAATGTAGCCATAATCCACGGTCCGCCTGGTACAGGAAAAACTACCACTTTGGTAGAGGCCATTCTTCAAACTCTGAAAGAAGAAGAACAAGTGCTTGTGTGCGCACCAAGTAACGCTGCCGTAGACCTGCTGGTCGAAAAGCTGGATGAACGGCATCTCGAAGTGGTTCGCATTGGCAATCCGGCGCGTGTAAACGAAGAGCAGCTAAGCCGCACGCTCGATGCCCGCATAGCGCATCATCAATACTACAAGGATCTTAAAGCCATACGCAAAAAAGCTGATGAATACCGCGCTATGGCCGGCAAGTACAAAAGGACATTCGGTCCATCGGAACGTGAGCAACGACGGCTGTTATACGACGAAGCCAATAAGCTGCGAGATGAGGCCGAGCAACTCGCCTTCTTCATTTCCAACGATATTATGGCCAAGGCACAGGTAATTGCAACTACACTTGTAGGTGCTGCCAACTATGTATTAAAAGGCAAGCGGTTTTGTACAGTTTTTATCGACGAGGCCGCACAAGCGCTCGAACCTGCAACATGGATACCCATCATCAAAGCAGATCGCGTAATATTTGCGGGCGACCATTGCCAGCTTCCGCCAACCATCAAATCGTTCGAAGCAGCCAAAGCAGGACTCAATGTTACGTTGTTCGAAAAAGCCATTAAACGCAACAAAGCGGATGTTATGCTTACCGAGCAATACCGGATGAACGAAAAAATTATGCATTTCCCAAGCCGCATATTTTACGAGAATCAGTTAATTGCCGCTCCCGGAGTAGCCACTGCAACCATATTTTCCGAGGATATGCCGATGGAATTCATTGATACTGCCGGAACAGGGTACTTCGAACAAACCAACGGAGAAACATTCAGCATTTTTAACGAAGAAGAGGCCCGTCTGCTCATCAGACATTTTACCGATTACATTCACCAACTCGAAGCCATGAACCTGATGAGCTCTGTGAAAAACATCGGGATTATTTCGCCCTACAAGGCACAGGTGACCCTTTTACAGGAAATACTAAAGGAATCGGAGATTTGGGAACTGGTAGCTGACAGGCTTAGCATCAATACCGTAGATGCATTCCAGGGCCAGGAGCGCGATGTGGTTTACATTAGCATGGTACGTTCGGGCGAGAATGGCGAAATAGGCTTTCTCTCTGATATTCGCCGCATGAACGTAGCCATGACCCGCGCCAGGCGAAAACTTGTAATTATTGGCGACAGTGCAACCATATGCAGCAATCCGTTTTACGATAAGTTTGTGGATTACGTGAATGAAATAGGCGCGTACAGGAGTGCGTTTGAGTTTATGTAGATATAATTTATTCAGAAAAATCAAGGGAGACATTATGGACTCCCTTGATTTATATTATAAAAATTAGCTTCATCATTTTAAAGCAGCCAAAGGACTTTCCACTATGGGGAGTTTAGATTTTGGCGTATTGTCTTTCTCAATACTTACGTCGTTAAATGCAATAGCTTTAGGTACAATATACGATACAGGTATGGAATAGCGGTAAAGTGTATTATGCACAACCTGCTCCGCAGTGCCGGCAATAACGTATTTAAACGATAACATAGGGAATTCACTAACAACGGCATTACGAACCAGCTTTTCCTCTCCTGTTTTTACAGATACTTTATAAATAGCAATAGGCTTAGTTAGACCTGAGCTACCAGGCATAGCAGATTGCGCAATATTTGATGTTTCCACCCGACGAATGATGTAAAAATATTCCAAACCATTACGCTCAGTCTCTGCAGCAACTGTTTTTAAGAAATCCGGATAACTCTGCCCTTTATCGTAATTTACCTGAATAACTCCGGGAGCCTTCATTCGGTTGCCCCATAAGCCAAAGCGACTATGTCCATTCGATTCTTTTACCTTAAGGGTAGGGATCCTGTCACTTAGCTGAGTTTTCAATATTCCTTTATCTACCAAAACTAAGCCATTAGAAGGCTCCACACATTCTGCATCAATATCGAAACTACCAGTTAAGGGTGTATTACCGAATTCCCTTAGCCTTGGATTGGATAGAATACTTATATTTTCTGCACAAATGCGCTTTCCGATTTTGTTTTCCATTATATTACCCACATTACGTCCTACGCCAACAGCATAAACAGGTTCACGAAAGGTAAGCAAGCCATTATCGCCAAATAGCCGGCTACTGAATAATTCAGCCAAAGCTTCACCTTCAAATACAACTGGTCCCTGATAAGGCTCATCAATTACTGATGTAGAATACCTATTTTCAAGGGCTTTCGCCATTTCATTAATATCCTGCTTCATTTTTTCAATGGAAGGTAATTGTTCTGGTATTGGCGCGTAATAAACAAGCTGATCGCGCAACAATTCGCCATCCTTAGCCTGTGTATTCGCAGTAATTGTAATACAAGTAAGCGAACTAGTGTTTTTAATCTTTGAGCCTTCGCTATTAAGAACGTAAACAATAGGATTGAAAATATATACGTTTACCGCCGAAGCTTGAATTTTAGGATATTTGCGAAAAATAGCCGAAAGCTCTTTGATATTATTCTCCCACATTTTTTTATCGTAACTCACAGAAAGCGGCTTCATTATACTTACTACAGGGGCTAACTTAGTATAATCGTCTATTTTTTCGCTTTCTTCCTTATTTTGTTGTTTCAATGCGGTTAATTTCTGGGTGTACCCATCGATGGCGTTTTTGTACATCCGATCGTTCATTACCCAGAAACAACGGCGCAAAGCAGCGTATTCATTATATTTTGGCATGGAAAGATTTGCCCCTCCGGAATTGTAACTCTGGCTATTTGTTCTGAAATTTTCATCGTTCAGCTCGTAACTACCCACCATTAAACGATTTGAATTATTGCGTAGTGGAGATTCCTTCGACCGCACCAGAGCACCCAAAGTGGCTTGCGCCGAAAAACTTTTCCCATCTAAAACGTAACTGGCTATAAAAAATGGAGGATTAAAATTTCTAAGCTTCAGATCGGTAAGACTTCGTGCCATTTCATCACCTATAGCCTTGAAAACTACTTCATCATCTGCATCCTGGGCTTTAGAGATATGGAAGGAAACCAATAAAAGAATTCCTATTATTATATGGGAATAACGTTTCATCTGTCTATTTTTTAATTGAATATCAAGTTGGTTTTTATTATAAAATTATTTTGAAGCATCAGGCCGTGGCAGAATATAGGGCAATTCCTGCGATTTTGACTTTTTCTGGGTTTCGATTACTTTAACCAGAATCATGGGACTACACCCCGAAACAGGAACAGCTCCAGACTCCGCCCCACATGTACCGTTAAACACACCTTTATTTCCTCCTGCCATAATTATTTGCGAAAACATAGCTAACGGGGTACCAATGAGATCAACACCGCGGATTATTTCGTCAGGACGGCCATCGGTATATACCCTGTACACAAGAGTTGGCGTAACATTAAACGAACTGGGCGAATACCTTCCGGTAGTGGTAAAACCGCCCTGAACATCTTCGAAAAGATAGCCATAGGGCCTTCCCTGTTCTTTGGCTATACGGATAAGCTCTTCCCTTAATTCCTTGTTCGTTTTTAAATCGGATGACTCAATTACCAGATTAGACTGGCGCGATATTGGTTGCATTCCGGCCTGTGCTCTTGCATGGCCATTGGTCTTTTCAAACCCTTTAATAGGCGAAAGCGTCATTAAAAAGTTTTTCAGTATGCCGTTTTCCACGATATTAACACGTTCACCTTTCGAGCCCTGATCATCGTATTGATAATAGCCGTTCAGGTCGATCCCTTCGTATGATTTCTGCTGAGGATCGCAATACACGCTTAACGTAGCTGGCAAAACCATTTCGCCAATTTTCTTTTTAAAGGTCTGCGCATCATTCTCGTTTTTCAAACGTTGTCCTTCCACACGGTGACCGAAAATCTCATGAAAAAATACCCCCGAAGCCTCGGCTGAAAGCATTGCAGGGCCCGAATAAGGTTCGGCTACGGGTGCATTCTTCATAACGATCAGGTTTTTTACAATTTTTTCACAAGCCATTTGCATTTCTTTATCAGAAGAAAGCCCTTCGGGCTTGTAGGCAAGAAACGATTTATACAAAGGCATCTCCATGCCATCGCTGGCCTTTATTACACCCTGAATAAATGACTGCGAAACAGTACGGTTCTGGGCTATACGATCGCCATTACTGGAAACAAAACATTTACGCTGCACTGAATAAGATGCCGAAGATGCACCCAAAAAAATCGCCGAATCCTTAAGAAATTCGGCCGAATATTTTTTTACACGATTTTCCCATTCGGCAACATTAAATTTTATCGTTCCGGGTTTTATTTCAGGTTCTTCAAACCTATTGGGTTTACCCATCAAAAAATCAGCACTTTTGTCTTCTTCATCAATTTTTACCGAAACATTCGATTTAACTTTAGATAATTGCGCAACAGCCTCCTCATACGCATTGCTTGTTGCTTTCCAGATTATTGTTTTAATAGCAAGCGGATCATTCTCCTCTGGAAGCTCAATGATACTGCTGTACCTGCCGGAATTATCCGATTTATCCCGTAGCGGGTGAAAATTATCAAGTTGTGGTGTACCTACCCGAATGGTGATGGTTAAAACTTTCGATTTATAATCGTCGCTATAAGTTAGCGAGCCAAAAAGGGCAGAAACACTGTAACCATAGGATTCTTCTACCGAATATGCGATATAATAAGCTGGCACCTCCTGGTTTTTAAGAATCGAAAATTCGCGATTTACTTCTTCCTCAAGTATGGACAGAAGTTTATCCTGAGCAAATACTTGCCAGGAACTTAATAAAAGACACGTTAAAAAGGCTAAGGCAGTTGGGATGTTGGTTTTCATAAAATTTGTAATTAAACGATTAATTAAAACTATTGCATGAATAAAACTTAACTCGACAATAAAAATATAAATATTTTTCAATTAAATAATTCGATATTGAAATTACTACTATTCCTAAGCTGCGATTCAATAACTTTTTAAGTATCTTAGTTTCATATTTCGACTCATATATGAAACTTTGGTATATTCTGGCTTTTGCAATGTTAGCTCAACTAAATATGGCTAATAATAAATGCGACACAATTATCAATTTACCCAACCAGCATTCGACGCTGCCTGTTTATTTGAAATTTCCTGGAAACAAGACTGCAAAGGGAGTTATAGTTGTTCTCCCGGGCTGGAAACTGCCGGTATTGGACTGGTATACTAAAACAACTTTTTGCCAGAAAGCACTTGCTATGGGTTACATACTTATAATGCCCGAAATGTCGAAAAGCATTTATGCTACCCAACGCTACCCCGAAACACGCAAGGACTGGCTTCAATTTGCAACACGAACATGGTTTAAAGATACACTGATTACTTACTTACAGAAACAATATGGCCTTCTGCTGCCCGGACAGAAAAACTACCTCCTTGGCCTGTCTACTGGCGCCAGGGGTGTAGCCTTACTTGCGCTCGACTGCCCTGAAATATTTCGCAAGGGAGCTGGCCTCTCGGGCGATTACGACCAGACCCAAATGCCTAAAGACGCATTGATGACAGGATGGTACGGTTCGTTTTCTGAATACACGGATCGTTGGAAAGGACCAGACAACGTTGTTTCCCGCTTTAAAGAATTAAAAATACCGCTATACCTCGGACATGGCAAGGCCGACAAAATTGTGCCCGTGAGCCAAACCATTCAGTTTGCTGATTCGCTGAAGAAATACAATACGAAGCTCGTAACATGTCACATTAACGAAACTGCTGAGCACAATTACGATTACTGGAATTCGGAGGTGGATGCGGTACTGGCGTTTTTTAATAAACACCCCTAAATCCCCTGAAGGGGACTTGACAATCCCTGCAAACGCAATCCTTATTAAGCTTCGTAGTCAAGGAATTCCGGCCTTCGCCGGAATGACAGTATGGAATGGAGATTCTGCGTTCAGTCAGGTGGTTGAGCTTGTCGAAGCCCCGGGCCTCCGACAGGCTCTGGACCTAGCTGTCGGACAACTGTCAATTCTCCATTTTCAATTATCTATTGTTAATGCTTCTTTCCTTTCCCCTTTCCTTTATATCCCTTTGACTGTCCTTGTTTTTCCTTGCCCTTGACACCCTTTTCGGCCTTATTTTTTACTTTCCCTTTGAGTGCATGAAACTCGGCAGAGCCTGGCTTTATTCCAAGCTGCTGAGCAATCTTACCCCAGCCATTTCCACGATTATCGGTATATACCCTTATAACATCATCCACCGGACGGCGCGTTACTGTTGACATTTCGAGTGCAAAATAAATATCGGCAGGTTCCATCCTAAGCTCAGCGTGATAATAATCAATCTTGCTTTCGGCAATATTATAGGAAGTACCCATCTCGGCCCTGAACTTTCCGAAATCTGCTTTTGCTTCAACATTAATTCGGTTCAGGTCGCCATCGAGTTTTAAACTGCCTGTTCTGAAATTAACCTGTGCATTTGTTGAAAAGCCCAGGCCAATAAAAAAAAGAATAAATAGAACCGTTTTCATAAACAGATATTTTTAAACGTTAAAAATGCCAGGAGAAGAATCTCTCCCGGCATTAATGTAAGAAAAATTGAGGAAGTTAAAGTTAATATCTTATAAAAATCCATTTTATTTAATCATAAACAAGCCACGTTGCTCTTCACTTACAGAGATGAGCTTCCATCCTGTTGGAGAAGAAGTATCGTCCTTGCTTGCATATATTCTCCAACGGTATATCGTGTTTGTTTTCAGTGTTGAAGAAGCTTTGTTATCGGAATTGAATACGATGCTTAGCTGATTTTTAGGAATTATAATGTTTTTGGTAATTGTTCCGCCATTATTAGTGAAGCCGCCCCAGATAATATTTCCGTTAATATCGGAAACTTCAATTATATAGTCGCTGGTACTTGAATAGGCCTGCCATGTAAATATTGGCGTAGCCCCGGTAATTTCAACCGGTTTAACCGAAGCTGAATCATTAGTAGGGCTGGTGAGTTTTATAGAGCCTGTTACACTAAAGTTTTGTGTAATTGTATTAGCAGCAATAGTAACCTTTGGTTCGCCATTTTTGATAATCCAATCGGGGTCTACTACATAGTTATCGTTAGCAAACGAAGCACGGACAATGTATACACCATCGGGGATGTTAGAGATTGAATATTGGCCATCCTGCGTTTTAGTGACCAAACCTGGAATGGTCTCTTTTGTTAGCGGATTGGTGAGCGTAACATCCACCTCTCCATTATTGGTGGCGAGAAATGAAACTGCACCTGAAATTAAGCCAGTGGCACCCGATGTCATAGCCAGGTTATTACCTGCGCTTTCGGACCCGGCAGTAAGTGCAACCGATAATGAAGGCGAGTTATACTTTGAAAGAAAGCCTTTCACATCATACGTTCCGGCGGGTACATTGTATATATAATAGTTTCCGTTAATATCGGTTACCGACGAATAGCCGTTTGCTCCGCTACTTGCAACCACCAACACCCCGGCCAATACATTTCCGCCCGAAGTAACCTTTCCGGCAATACTTCCGCCATTAACTACGCTGCTTGCAGACATTTGATAATTACTAATTGTTTCTTCCCCTATTTCTATGGTAACCGAAACGGGTGTTGTTCCGGCAGCAGGTACACCATTGTAACCTTGCTTGCTCAGGTTCAGGTAATAGGTTCCGGGGTCGAGCGATATTGAAAATGAGCCATCGGAACCGGTTTGTGCTCCACCCCCAACAGGAGCGTTGGTATTTGCATCGTAAACAATAATCCTTGCATTCGAAATTCCCTGATTGCTTGTACTTGTTACCATCCCCTTTAATGTTCCCTGCGTAGGGTCATCCTCACTATCCTTCTTACACGAAATAAAAACTGTACTCACCATTAAGTACATCGCCATTGCATACAATACATTTCTCATACATTAAGTTTTTGGTTAATTCTCTATATTATGTTTTATCAATTTGAGGCACACCTGAAAGGACAATACTTTCATAGCCTGCAACAGGTTTAAATATTTATGTAGTCTTTATAAGCTTCTACCTGATCGGCAATAACTTCTACTGTACTTGGCTTTTCGATGAAATAATTGAAGCCTTCTTCTAAACAGCGCGATTTTAGATCGGGTGAAGTATATGATGATTGTGCAATAACAGGAATAATAGGATTTAGCTTCCTTATCTCCCGCAAAACGCAAAAGCCATCCATATCAGGAAGTAACATCTCCGAAATAACCAAATCGAAAAACGGATTATAACGAAATAGATTGATTGCTTCACTCCCATTATCCGCGTGCACTATTTGAACATTTCTGTTAGAAAGCGCTTCAGAAACAAGGATATGATTTACCGCATCATGATCGATTAAAAGTACAGTTGTTGTTTTCATCTTATCCCCCTTCTTTATTTTCGTTTATTATTAAGCTCCGTAAAAAAATAGCAGCTTTTTTACAAATGGAAGATCCATCCCATCCACACGCGCAGTTTTCAAGCCATCCAGTTCTTCTACCAATTGTCGCATTTGCTTTAAATAGCATTCGAAAGAACATACATCATAATACCTGAAGGTTTTGGTAATATCCTCAGCATCGCAATGATATACTGCAATTCGGTGCCATCCATTATTTTTATGATCGTCAATATGCTTTTTACTGCACAAACTGCACTTTTCTTCCATCTCAATTTTGGGCACTATTTTTTCTGTAACTCCTTTATACATTTTCAGTTATTTATCAGGTTTTTAAAATCTGTTAGAAAATCCTATTCAATCTTCTTGTTTGTATGACAGGAAATTTTCGAAATGGTCCTAGTCGGTTTTCATTTTTTTTTCATTTTTGTAGTATAATTTTTTCGGGCAAGGATATTCCTGGAGTATAAAAAGATATAAATGAGCGCTACAAGCTTTATGGATCAGAACGATGAAATTATCTGGAAAAAAATAAAGCAAAAAGACAGTAAAGCCTTCGAAAGCTACTATAAGAAGCACTATAAGGCATTCTTTCTTATGGCGTGCAAATATTTGAAGGACTCGGCACTCGCAGCCGAAGTGGTAAATGACGTATTTATTAAAATATGGGAAGACAGCGAAAAGATTACCATTAACACTTCGCTGAAAGCTTACATATATAAAGCAACAATTAATCGCAGCATCAACGAACTTAATAAACAAAAAACTCAGGCACAACAAATTAACAACCTTAATTTTATTGCAAACGAAAGCTACGAACTTCAGCAAATGGAGGAAAACGAGCTCAGGGTTAAATTATATGCAGCCATTGACCAACTTCCGGAGCAATGCCGGAAAGTATTCGAGATGAGCCGATTTGAAGAAATGAAACAACAGGAAATAGCCGACAAACTGGGCATATCCATAAAAACAGTAAAAAACCATATTACCCATGCGCTGAAAGAAATTAGCCGATCGGTTGATAAGTTTATGATTTTGTTTCTACTCATCATTAAAAATATTTTTCATTTTTAAATAGGACTGATATGCATTTTTTTTGTCATACAGGTAAAACAACACAATAAGGTATGAATCCTTTTCACAACCCAAATTTCCCATGGGAACTCATTGGAGGTTCTTTTACCGACGGTTTATCTACCGAAGAGGAGCTTAAACTTCAGCAATGGCTAGTGTCCGACCCGGATAATATGGTAAAATACCAGCAACTCCGGCAGATTTGGGATAACAGCACCGAAGACTACAGGCTCTATCTTATGGCTAACGAAGATGAGGCCTGGGATACCCTGCGCTCAAAACTTAAACAACCTCAAAAAACCAAGGTAATTAAACTGCATACATTCAGAGCTGTTCAAATAGCTGCAGCCGCTGTTCTTATTCTGTTTGTAGCAGGCGTAGGATACTGGATTACGACCAAAAACAACATTCAATCATACACAACTGCCAAAAACGAGCAGAAACAGGTTAACCTGAAAGATGGTACTATCATACTTTTAGATGCAGCCACTTCAATAACTGTTGCCGAGGGCTTTAATAAAGAAAACCGCACGGTAACGATGACTCAGGGTAAAGCTTCTTTTACAATTGAGCACCAGGATAACCTTCCTTTTATTGTAGAAATGGGAAAAGTTTATGTGAAAGATATTGGAACGGCATTCGATATTAAAATAGACCAGAATCAAATAATGGTAGCAGTTACAAGTGGTGTTATTATGTTCAACAAGCAAAACAGCAGCGAAAACAAAGAACTAAAAGCCGGATCAAGCCTAATTTATGACATAGCCAGCAACAATTTTATTGAACCAACCGTTAATGCTAATCAAAAGGATACAGCCATCTCATTAACCTTCAACAACACACCACTTGCAGATGTTATACAGCTAATCCTTTTGAAACACCATAAAAACATTAAGCTTGAAAATGCCAGCATAGGCAAAAAGAAGTTGACGGCTTCGCTCGAAGGTATTCCATTTGATACTGTACTTGCCATTATTTGCAAATCGTTAAGTCTCGAATACAGTTTAGCCGATAGTACTTATATTTTGAAGGAAAAAAGATAAATTTATTATTATTTTCGAGGTCTATAGCAATTTACACTTCTCCAACCGGGAAGTGTCTTATCTTTTGTTTTGCAAAACCAAAAGAAATAGATATCTTTAATGCCATAATATTTAGCAAGTTATTAAATAAATGCAGCTTAAGCCTACGCTATTTGCAATCGCAATCAGTTGCCTCCTTTTTTCTTTTCGTGCAATACAAGCACAGGAACATACTGCTGTTTCGCTTAACATTAAAGATGCATCCTTAACCCAAGTCTTCTCCCTTATCGAAAAGCAAACAGAATACAAATTTGCCTATAGCTCTGATTTAATGGTCGATCAAAAGAAGGTAACCATAAACGTAAATAACATCCCTTTACATAAGTTGCTCATATACCTTTTTCGCGACCGAAGGATCGATTACTCCATCATTGGTAACCAAATCGTGCTCAAGAAGGCGCCCGATCCTGTAAAAATAACTATTAGTGGATATGTTAAGGATAGTACATCGGCCGAAGCCCTTGCAAATACTTCTATTTATCTGCCGCTACTGAAACAAAGCACAACAACAAATAATTATGGTTTCTACTCTATTACTATCAACGAATCGGAAAGGCTGGCAATAGTTGTAGTTAATAGCGGCCATAAAAGACAGCAGGTTCTGATTAGTGGCAACAAAAGCGCTATGGTTAACTTCTATCTTCAGGATATCCTCAGTCCAATGAGACCCTTAAGCATCAAAACTGATAGCCTGAATGCCGCTTTCTTGTCTTTGCCTTTAAACATAGCAAATGCCACTAACAAGGTAACAGAGGATTCCCTCATTCTGACAAACGAAGACACTACCTGGATAAATGAAGACCTGCTCCAATCGGTGGCTTCGGTTAGCGGCAACGGAGATATTATAAACTCCATCCAAATGATGCCGGGAGTTATAGCTGGCATGGACGCCACCAATGGTTATTATGTAAGGGGCGGAAATAAAGATCAGAACCTCATTCAACTGGACGAAGCTACACTATATAATCCCAGCCATTTCTTTGGTCTGGTGAGTGCATTTAATTCATCGGCTATTAATAATGCTACATTAATTAAAGATGGTTTCCCGGCTACTTACGGCGACAATCTCAGCTCTGTGCTCGACATTACCATGAAAGAAGGTAACAACCAACAAATAGGTGGCGAAGTTCAAGCAGGATCTACCACATCAGGTTTTACACTCTATGGCCCCATAGTGAAGCAGAAATCGTCATACCTATTTTCGGTTCGTCGCAGTACAATGGACCTTTGGTTAGAACCTCTCCTGAAAGATAACAGTTACAACAATTTTCACTTTTACGATATTAATGCAAAAGTAAACTACAGGATTTCAGAGAACGACCATCTTTTTTTGAGCTTCTACAAAGGAAGAGATAATAGCTCCTACACAAGCGACTCTTTACGAAAGGCTCCCATCGGGTATGGCATCAGCTATGGCAATCAAACATTTACTTTGCGTTGGAATCATTTATATAATCCTCAGCTCTTCGCCAATACATCCGTTATCTACAACAACTACAGCCAGTCAATTACTGCTCAGCAAAAACCGTTCTTTGCCGAGCTATATTCCGGTATCAGAGATATTGAATGCAAATCGGACCTGAACTATTATCCCAATCCAACACATAAAATAACAGCTGGCATTAGCTTGCTTTATCAGACATTAACACCTGCTTCGCTTTCGAACAGTGAACTAACAGGGCCCACGCAACGTGTAAACCCATCTGCACTGCCTGAGCAAAGCACCTATCGCGCTGCGCTTTACCTGGGTGACGAAATAAAAATGGGTACTAAGCTGCTACTTTATATTGGTGGACGTTTACCTCTTCTCTACACCAAGAACGCCAATTACACCCATTTCGAGCCCAGACTCTCTGCATTGTACAACATCACTTCTTCTTCGGGTATTAAACTCTCGTACACCCATATGCATCAGTATCTACATCTTGTACAAAGCTACAATGCCTCATTTCCTGCCGAAATATGGATAGGGAGCAGCAGCGTAGTTAAGCCCGAAAGTAGCCGACAAAGCACCGTTGGTTTATTTAAAAACCTTAAAAACAATATATTCCAGATAAGCTTGGACGGCTTTTATAAACAAATGGATAACCAGCTCCTGTTTGGTGGAGGAGAACAACCACCCATTACTAGTAATATTCAGAACATGCTGGTATTTGGAAAAGGCAATAGTAGCGGCATAGAGCTATCGCTGCGCAAAATGAAAGGAAAACTAAAGGGCTGGCTGGCCTACACCTATTCTTCTGCCACCCAGCAATTCGATTCGCTCAACCTGGGTAAATCTTTTCCATTTGCAAACGACAGGCAGCATTCGCTCTATGTTACGGCATCGTATACTTTCAACATGCATTGGGAGCTTTCTTCCAACCTGGTTATTACCAGTGGTCGCTCATTTACGTTCGACAGCGAAACCACCATTACACCCGGAGGCGGTCCAGGCCTTTATAAGAAGAAGGAGCCTAAAGGCAAAAAAACCAAAACAGAAATAGTTCAGAACAACTACATGCTCAATCCTTATAACCGGCTCGATATCAGCATTTCCTACAAAAACAAAAAACAACTTGCAACCCGCACACTCGAAAGCGAATGGATACTCTCAATTTACAATGTGTACGCCCGGCCAAATACCTTCTTTGC
The DNA here is from genome assembly GCA_036261135.1 of Bacteroidales bacterium. Lineage (GTDB taxonomy): Bacteria > Bacteroidota > Bacteroidia > Bacteroidales > JAAUTT01 > JAAUTT01. The sequence goes on along the minus strand of DATALJ010000013.1, from coordinate 9,123 downwards.
CTATCGAACCTTCGACCCGGCAACATTAAAACCAGTTGTACAGCAGGTTTCATTCCTGTCTGTTATTCCAAGTATTACATACCGATTAAGTTTCTAGAGAAAATGATTATATTGGGAGTGCCTTTTCTGACTAAAAACTAATCAAGACAATGGCATTCAGAGATCATTCAAAGAAAATTCAAAACATCCCCGATATAACCGATGAAAATAAAGGGAATACACCAGTTCTTCGCTCTTCTAACGACGATTTTTCGGGCATTCCCGAAAGAGAAGAACTGCTCAATAACTTTCTCAGTCGCATTATTCCTCCTGTTGTCGACACTGGATTTATTTCAGCAGAAAGCCAGGCAATGGATTTACATAACATATCTTTGCTAGACTACCCGGAAATAGCCATTCCTACCAAAATTGAACTGAAAATAAAGGAATTACAGACCATATCCAGGTCTATCGAACAGAAGTCCGTTGATTTGTCGCAGCTCAAACGCCAGGACTTTTCCAAGTTCAAGGTGAATTATGCCAGTGCGCTCAACCCAGCACAGTTAGCTGGCGTTATTACTACCGAGCAACCGGTGTTGTGCATTGCAGGTGCAGGATCGGGCAAAACGCGTGTTATTGTGCACCGTGTTTCCTTCCTTATCGAAAAGGGAGTTTCTCCGCAAGCCATTCTGCTGCTCACTTTTACAAGAAAGGCCGCCAACGAAATGCTCGAAAGAGTGGAAACGCTGCTACACGATAAAAACGTGGGCAACGTTGCGGGTGGTACGTTCCATTCATTCGCGAGCTTTATTCTAAGGAAATACGCCAATCTGATCGGCCTCCCTAACAATTTTACGATTATAGACACAGGAGATTCGGAAGACATCATCGATCTGCTCAGGACTGAACTCAAGTTCAACTCTAAGGATAAGAAATTTCCCAAGAAGAGCCGCATATACGAAATCATTTCCTATTCACGTAATAAGAAAAGCACAATAAAGGAGATTATCCGCAAACAATACACAGGGCTGGAAAACTATATAGCAGACATTGAACTGTTATACTCAGGCTATGCGCGCTACAAAAAGGCAAGCCACATTCTCGACTTCGATGACTTAATGGATGTACTGAACGAATCGCTGAAAAACAACCAGCGCTTTAGGGAAATTATGCAAAACACTTTCCAGTATGTGATGGTTGATGAGTTTCAGGATACCAATGTAGTTCAAAACGAAATTGTACAACAGATTGCTGCCCGGCACCGCAGAATAATGGTGGTTGGCGACGATATACAGAGCATTTATGCTTTCCGGGGTGCCGAATACGAGAATATTCTGAGGTTTCCCCAGGTGTACCCCGACTGCGCCGTGATAAAGATTGAAGAGAACTACCGCAGTAACCAACATGTACTCGATTTCACAAACAGCATAATCGACAATACACGAATCGGCTTTAAAAAGAAACTGTTCACCCAGATAAAAAACCAGCATATTCCGGTGGTCCAACGGGTTTATGGTCAGGACGACGAAGCTGTTTTTATTGCCGACCGTATCTTAGAACTATTGGAACAGGGCGTACCTGCAGGACAGATTGCCATTCTGAACCGTGCCGACTGGCACAACCGCTATATCCAGGCGGAATTGAACAAGCGAGGTATCCCTTACATTGTTGTGGGAGGCTTTAAGTTCAACGAACGTATGCACATCAAAGACATTGTGGCCTACCTGCGGCTTACCTACAATCCGTCGGATGCTGTTTCATGGCACCGTGTGCTGAAATACATCGGCGGAATTGGCCAAATTACAGCAAGCAGCGTAATTACAACCCTTCAAGCTTCCGAAAACCCCTTCTCTTTCGAAGCATTTGTACAACGGAAGTTCTATAACGACATGATTGCAATGGGTACAATGCTCGCTAAAGCCAGTCAACCCGAGCTTACCTTAACCCAAAAAATTGAGATTATACGCGAATACTACGCTCCGCTGCTCAAGGCACGTGAAGATGATTACCTGAACCGCATGCAGGACATTGAGGTACTAATTGACTTATCGAAAAAATACAAAAACCTCGACCGCTTCCTGAGCGACTTCGCCCTCGACCCACCTTCCAAAAGAGTGGCAGATCAATCCACGCCAATGATTAACGAAGGCGAAGAGAAAGGTAAACTTACCATCAGCACCATTCATTCCGCCAAAGGACTTGAATGGTACGCCGTGTTCATTCCCCATGCACTGGAAGGGCTTATTCCATCGAACCGTGCTAAAGATATTGAAGAAATGGAGGAAGAACGACGGCTCTTCTACGTAGCTTGCAGCCGTGCAAAAGAAGAACTTTACATTACCTTCCCGCGCATGGTTTACAGCTTTGATGCATTCTTTAACTTGCCATCGCGCTTCCTGGTGGAAATAGAGAAGGATAAGTATGTGTTTAATACCTAACCCCTAAATCCCCTGAAGAGGACTTGGCGCTGTTGCTAAATAAAGGGTTAGATCCCACGTCTTCTTTATACTTCGGAGTTGGGACTAACTACGGAAATAATAAAAGCTATTGGAATAGAAATACAAAATACTACTACGAAGCCAAGTCCCCTTCAGGGGATTTAGGGGTGGTATCCTGTCAAACCAAATAAATAACATGCTTTGCCACCAGCGATTCCATGGATACGGATGCTTCTTCGTTCCGGAAATGCTCATTCAGCCCAGTCCAGTCGCTCTCCCACATCACATCGCCTGGCGCTGCAATACAAACGCTGTCCGGCACATACGAATCGAACAGCTTATTTTCCTTATAGTAGAAATGCTTATCCGCTGAAATGGTTGGAAATAGCCGCATCATTGGGGGAATATCGGCTGGTTTAAACCAGAGCTTAATTTCTCTTTCAGCATCCACTGCATTGGCCGAAGCATGAATCAGATTGTCGATTCGCTGACCGATCACATTACCCGCATCATCCAACAACGGAGAGGTTGTCCCCAGCGAGCGGATACTGCCTGGTTTCTTCTCGCGGGCATCATGCGGATGCGTTGGACCGGTTATTTCTCTTATGGTTTTAATCGCATCAGGGCCATGATATACAAGCGCAATTGTTCTTCGCTTCCACGGATCAGAGGGATAATGAGCCAATCCCGATAAGTAGTCTATCAAGTACCTAAAAAACACTTTGCCATCGTGTTCAATATAATGCTCACGTGCAAGCATTGGCGATACATTAACTATTTTACTTCCAGCAAAAACCAAACGGGTATGAGTTTCCGAAAGTTGAGAGAGTACATAGCCGGTTAATGAATTTTTAAGTGCATCCGGTTTGATTAGCACTAACGTTTGCTCGGTTTTATTAACATCCATTATTTTTCATTTATTAAGTTGATTTTGGCTTATTACTAACAGCAACAAAGCTCCAAACTTATAACCAACAATTAGAAAGTTAGTTGCAAAAAAATCAGAAAAATGGCAAAAAATAAAAGACGCTGGCAGAAGCTATCCAAACCTTGAAAAAATAAAGCTTCCACCAGGGTTTCAAACCAATACCTTTAATGGTACGGTGTTAATTGCAGGTAATCATCCAGGCTACCATCATTCATCAATACATTAATTATCTCCTTGCCTTTAGGATGAAGATCGTTGGTATAGAATTGACCAGCCTCTTTCTTAAAAAACTCAACCAATATGTTAGCGCCAATGTCATATCCTTCGTTGCCTAATTCGGGTTGTTCATTTGTCCGCAGAAGATAAGTGGGCAGAAATGTACCATCGATTTTAAGCGATTCTACAGAGAAGCCAAGCAAAGGACAGCGCGAGGGTTCCAGATGAGCCGGTTTAAACTTAGCGCTCCCCCGGCGGGCGATATACTCACGAGCAATCCACTCGGGCATAAAACCTACCTTATATGCTCCAATATACTGGTTAGGTATTAATTTATAGCGCGTAGAGGGCGTATTCATCATCTGTTCGAGCAGAATATTGGCTTGCGTAACCATTTTACCGGTAGCAAATGGCCAATATGAGCCTACACCTTCGCTTGCAAGTCCCTCGGTAGTTGTAATACTCGGGTTTGCATGGCCCCGAGGAGCAACCAATCGCCATAACCACGCTAACGACATAGGCAGCACATGCAGCATACCCACTATACCATAATTAGGATTATCCTTTGTCGACGGCGGGGTTCGGATGCCAAAACTCCTTACATCCACTTCTACCGGATCGCTAATGGTATTTTTAACAAAATGGCGCGGCATAATTACACGAGGATTCGGGCATCGCACCCCTGGCTGATCTTCCGTATGATCCCAGATAAGACAGGATGCATCAGCTTTACCTTGTAAATTCAAAAATATAAGCGGTTCGGGCGGATGAATGGTTAAACGCTCCAAAGCAGGCTCGGTTCCATATTCTTTGATATGGTCAACGCGCAGAAACCATCCCTTTTCAGCATCGGTAACCACCAGCTTCTTTGAATTTTGCTGAAGAGAAGGATGACACAAAGCCATATCATCGGTAATTGGCTCCAAATCGCATGTATCGGAAAGGTCAATAATAATTTTCTCGCGCGAAATGGTATTCTGCGCAACCTGAATACGGCCATCCGGGCGACGGTGTATTTCTCCGATCATTTCGCTCTTGCCTCCTCCGCTGGCACCTTCGTGCATAATGATAAACTCGTTATCGTAAGGTGTTACAAGCTTTACTGTTGCTCCATGCAACGTTGCCCAGCCTTCCGATTCGCCGATATTCAGAAGAATTCCATAAACACCTTTCTTGGCACTAGGCCCCGGGTAAAGGTTAAACGAAAACAACTCGTGCAGATCGTCGATACGGTTATGAACCACCACCTGCCTGCCATCAAAATGTGTATGACGAAAAGGTGGAGCAAGGTATATAATTGCTTTGGGGTTGAAATTTGTCGGAATTTGTGCTTTTGGAATAAAACCCTGCAAATCGGCCAACCCACCGGCAAAAAAGCCTGCATTTGCCGGAGCAATGAGCAGCGAAGGGTAACCCAGCTCGCTTCCGCCCGACATGAAAGGCATAACAATTAGTTCGTTCTGATTATTCAGCCAGTCCATTGTCTTTGTACGCAAAGGCGCAAAATCCTCACTAAACCGTTCGAAATAACGGATCTTATCGGTTTCGCCCTCGTCGGCAATCACCATACAATCCGGATCACGTCGACGCATGTAAATATCGGTATAATTCACAGCAAGACCGTTCTTACATTTAGTAATGGTCGCCTCTACAACGTTGCCCTTCCCCTCAATCTCATAAGCCACTTCAAAAACATCCTGGCTATTTCCCATGGCCAATGCTAACAGATGGCTTCTCGACTCCGGGATGATCAGGTTCTTTCCCGCCAATAAATCCTTAACTTCATCACGAAGATGAAAAGAGTTTACTACATCATTCATATTCCAATCATTTTATATTATTTATTTGAGGCCCTTCTCAACCGATCATTTATACTGATACCAATGCCTTCGTTGGGAACATATTCAGCAATAATAACATCAAAGCCCATTTTATCGAGCTGAAACATCTTATCATACAGGTTATATGCTGCTTCCAGCAAATCGCCACAGGCAGTAAGGCTTGTTCTGAATATACCTTCACCAATCCGCTTCCCGCAATCAGGCATAAAGGTTAACACACCAATGTTACGACCTTTAAAATCGCTTAGCAATGGAACGATGTCCTTGGCAACAATAAACCTGGTAACGGGCGAATAGTGCTTTGCATGCATCCCCGGGGCCAGAATATCGCCATTTTCCTCGCGAGTAACAATATTCCCAGCTACACGCTTTATCCTATCAATGCTTAAAGCACCATGCCGAAGGATAACCGGAGTTTTATCCATAAACCCGACAATGGTAGACTCAATACCCTTACTGCACCGGCCTCCATCGAGTATATATTTAATCTTTCCCCCAATTTGGGAATCTACATGCTCCGGCGAAGTAGGACTTACCTGGTTTGACAGGTTCGCGCTAGGGGCGGCAAGCGGAAAACTAAGTAAAGAGAGCAATTGCAGCGTCAGATCATGTGCTGGAATCCGTACAGCCACTGTACTTAAACCTCCTGTTGCAATATCAGGCACATGGCTTTTTTTAGGCAAAACCAATGTTAAGGGACCGGGCCAGAATTTCGATGCAAGTGCTAAAGCCTGTTCAGGAACCTCCTCTGCCAGATCGAAGAGACGATCGGGCGAGCTCACATGTAATATCAACGGATTGGTTGCAGGACGATTCTTTACCTGGTAAATTTTCTGAATGGTTTCCTCTTTCAGTCCATTTCCTGCCAACCCATATACTGTTTCAGTTGGAATAGCCACCAGTTCGTCGTTATTCAGCAACTCCGCTGCCTTCTCTATCGATTTGCCAATTTGTGCCATTGTTATAGATACTTTTCAATGTATGTATGATACCCGATTTTCCTTATTATCTCGTTTTTCGAAACTGCCTCGGAACGTACCTTTTCTCTATACTCGTCTGCTTTCCTTCGCAATGCAGGATATTTAATCCCCATTATTTTGAGCGCCAGAATAGCAGCGTTTGTTGCACCTGTAGCACCAATCGCAACTGTAGCAACGGGAACATCCTTTGGCATTTGCACGATGGAAAGAAGAGAATCCAGGCCTCCCAGGTCGCTTGTTTGAACAGGCACTCCAATCACCGGAATACTTGTATTGGCAGCAATAACACCTGGCAAATGAGCAGCTTTGCCTGCAGCAGCAATAATAACATCACAATCATTCTTCTCAAGCTCCTTAATATACTTTAATACTTCTTCAGTACACCGATGTGCCGACAAAACGGAGACCTGGTAAGGAATTCCAAAATTTTCGAGGGCATTTACTGTACCCTGCATGGTTTTCAGGTCACTATCGCTTCCGGTAATAATAGCTACAAGCATAATTTTACTTTTTATATTTTATTATTAATAAATCTTTATTTACCTGTAAAAATTTAATTAAATTTAATTTTTTAAACCAAAATTAAATCATATTTACATTTTGCAAATTAATTAAATTATACTTAAACTTGCAAGTGTTTTTTAATTATTACTTAATAAAAGGCAAAAAACCAGATTTAATTATGGATAAAATAGGTGAAAGAATCCGCAAACGCCGGGAATACCTGGAAATACCCATGAACGCCCTCTCCAAAGGGATTGGAATTACGCCCAGTATGCTTTCACAGATTGAGAACGGAAAAGCCTCCCCTTCGCTACATACAATCAAACATATAGCCGATTATCTTAACACTTCCGTTGGTACGCTTATTGGAGAAAACGATACTTTCACCAATAATCCTGTTATTTCCTGGGAAGAAAAGAAATTTGTAAAAAGAAACGAGCACGGAGCCACACTCTACCTAATGGCTCATTACAGCCCCCAGCAAACAATGGAGATATACATGGTGGAATTTGAGCCAAACGGCAATTCTACTGATCTTTTGGACAACAGAAGGAATGGACAGGAATTCTGCTTTGTTATCAATGGGAAAGTATCGGTTGAATTATTGGAGAAAACCTATGAACTGGATACGAATGGAAGCATTTATTTCTATTCGCATGCATTTGAACAGTTTAAAAACCTAACGAATGGGAAGACAAATTTGCTATGGATTATTTCACCCATTAAACCTTATTAAACTATATTAAATTAAATACAAAAAATTTAAATACTGTTAAACAACTAACAAGATGTTTTATATCTTTACAAAAATTTAATTAATGTTAATTATGGACGCACAGGCACTTGCACTCAACAACACCATTGAAAAGCTAAATCCAAACGTATTATCCATGCTATCGGAAAAAGGAAAGAACATCTTTTTCCCTAAACTTGGCATTCTTGCCCAGTCGGCACAAGCCAAAGGCAAAGCTATCAATGCTACAATCGGCGAAGCTGTTGAGGACAATGGAACATCGATGCACTTACCCGAATTCGATGCTTTAATTAATATGCCTACAGCGAATATATTTCCCTATGCGCCCAGTTTTGGGAAACCTGAATTCCGCACCTTCTGGAAAGAAACAATTTACAGGAAAAATCCTTCACTAAAAGATACTGTAATCAGCAACCCCATTGCCACCAATGGTTTAACACATGGCATCAGCATGGCTGGCTATATGTTTGCCGGCGAAAGCGACACCGTTCTGCTCTCCAATCATTACTGGGAAAACTACAACCTTATATTCGAAAACAATTACGGAGCTAAGGTTTCCACATTTGATCTGTTTGCAAATGGAGGATTCAACGTAGCTGATTTTTCGAAGAAACTGAACGAAATTAAAGGCGAAAAAATAATTATCCTCCTTAATTTTCCTAACAATCCATCGGGCTACACACCACTCAAAAGTGAGATCAAGCCTATTGTTGATGAAATTAAAAAACTGGCAGACAAAGGAAAGAAAGTAGTTGTAATAATTGACGACGCATACTTTGGCCTCGTGTACGAGGATAACGTATATACCGAATCTATCTTTGTAGATTTGGCCAATCTTTCGGAAAATGTACTAGCCGTAAAACTCGACGGACCCACAAAAGAAGACTATGTTTGGGGCTTCCGGGTTGGTTTCATTACTTATGCAATAAAAGGCGGAACTGCCGAACTTTACGAAGCGCTCGAAAACAAAACGGCTGGCGCTGTGCGCGGAAACATCTCGAACATCAGCCAACTATCGCAGTCGCTGCTTTACAAGGTATACTCCGCTCCTTCTTACGAAGAATCGAAAAAACAGAAGTTTGCTATTTTGAAGAACCGATATAGCATACTACGTAAAGAATTATCCAATCCGAAAAACGACGAATACTTTGCGCCACTACCATTTAACTCAGGTTATTTCATGTGTATTGAGCTAAAGAAGGGTTTGGTAGCCGAAGAAGTTCGCAAACACCTGCTCGAAAAGTACAGCACAGGAGTAATCGTCCTCGGAAACGTTATTCGGCTTGCTTTTTCCGCTGTACCACAAGCAAAAATACCGGAATTGGTAGAAAATATTTATAAAGCTTGCCAGGATTTAGCTAAATAAGCTTTCAGACTGACAATACAAACATAAATGCAGCCAAACAAATGGTTTTTCAACAAACAGTTGTTCAAGGCTTAGTACGTTTTAACTTATAAAATGTAGTCAATGATTAAAAATGAA
>DATALJ010000012.1:0-8035 GCA_036261135.1 Bacteroidales bacterium | reverse complement strand
AGCTGTACTGGCTGGCAGGTCGATTTTGTATTCCACAGGGATCTTGGAATACACAAAAGCCAGAACTCTTTTATTACGAAGGTACCATTTGGTATCGGACAACGTTCGATAAGCCTGACCTTTCGAAAGAAAAGCGTTATTTCATCCACTTTGGAGCAGCCAATTATCTGAGCACGGTTACGTTTAACGGCAAACTGCTGGGCAGGCACGAAGGCGGTTTTACTCCATTCAGTTACGAAATAACCAATCTGATCAAGGAAAAGGATAACTTCCTTATTGCTGGTGTAAGCAATACCCGGGCAAACGACTATGTTCCTGCTAAAGTTACCGATTGGTTTAACCACGGCGGTATTATCCGCGATGTAAAGTTGATTGAAACCCCGTCGGCATTCATTAGTAACTATTTCCTTGCACTGGATAAATCGACATTGAACGCCAAAACAAAGCGCATAACCGGACACCTCACGCTGAACGGGCAGAAAGGCCAGCAGAAAGTGAGGATTCTCATTCCCGAACTGAAAATAAGCAAAGAGGTATGTGTTGATACAGAAGGTTCCTGCAACTTTACAATTGACGCAAACAAACTCGAGCTTTGGTCGCCCGAAACGCCTAAACTATATGAGGTAGTAATCGAAACCGAAAGCGATAAAGTAACCGACCGGATCGGTTTCAGAACCATTGAAACCAAAGGCAAACAAATACTGCTGAACGGTAAACCTGTCTTCCTGAAAGGTATTTCGCTGCACGATGAGAACCCGCTCCGCCGCGACAGGGCAAATTCAATGGATGATGCACGTTTGGTACTTGGCTGGGCAAAGGATCTGGGATGTAACTTTATCCGCCTTGCACATTATCCGCATCAGGAAAACATCGTTCGTATGGCAGATGAGATGGGCATTATGCTCTGGGAAGAACTGCCGCTCTATTGGGGCATCCAATGGGATAATCCCAAAGTACTCCAGAAAGCCAAGGACCAGTACACAGCGCTTATAAACCGCGACTGTAACAGGGCCAGCTCTATCATTTGGTCTATAGCCAACGAAACTGCGCCGTCGCCCGACAGAAATAAATTCCTGATTGCAATCGCTGACCACATCAGAGCCATGGACAATACACGTCTGCTTAGCGCAGCCTGCAAGAAAGACCAGGCTGTGGATGGGCATCCCGATAATGACTATACACTGGGCGATCCCATCATGCAACACCTCGATATTATTAGCTTCAACGAATACCTGGGTTGGTATGGCGGCCTGCCTGCAGAATGCCGGAAGAAGACCTATAAAGCAAGCATAGATAAACCTATAATTGTAAGCGAATTCGGCGGTGGGGCCTTACAGGGTTTCTATGCCGACAGCCTTACCCGTTGGAGCGAAGACTTTCAGGCTTACCTGTACAAGGAGAACCTGGCGATGTTCGACCGTATTGATGGTTTAGCTGGCATGACACCATGGATCCTGACCGATTTCATGTCTCCACTCAGGCAATTGCCCGATGTGCAGGATGGATGGAATCGCAAAGGTCTGGTATCCGAAAAAGGCATTCGGAAAAAGGCCTTTTATGTACTGCAGAAATATTATAAAACAAAGTAATGCATGTAGATTGATATAACAATGAACTGAATATAAGTAATTCTCATTCCCCCTTGGCGAAAGTAAATTCCTGATAAGACATAAATATTTATGTAAGTTCTTTATTTTTTGTTTTTTATGTCACTTTTTTGTCGAAAAAAGTAACCAAAAACTCTGGCTGGAAAAACTCGTTCCGCCTAGCGGCTTCACTCAAACAGCTCCTAGCCAAATAAAGTATTTCTTTGTCTAACGCTTCGCGGTCTTCGTATTAAAAGACCTGCTAAAAGAAGAGGAGCCAAAGGCTAAAATATGAATACCGCTTCGACGGGGTGCTGTCTGAGTGCAGTCGAGGTACGAGACGGAACGAGTTCAGCCCGTCAGAGATTTTTTTGGTTCCTTTTTTCATCGATTGGAAAAAAGGGACAAAACTTAGCATACCAGGCATTAACATAATTTCGAATTAATTCACATAATTAGCTAAAAATTAATGCATCCCTAAAAAGATGATTCATCAATGAAAAGTTCTTAAATTGCGTCTTTTCAATACATCTAACATATAATTTATATAAACAGAAAACTAATTCTCGTCTAATTATAAAACAAATAAAAATGAAAAAACCATGTTTCCCAATCACGCACAAGCATGAAGACTATGCCACGCGGGAATCATCCAATTGCAAATGTTTTTGGTCGAAAAAACATTTTGTCGCTTTACTCATATTTCTTGGATTTACTGTAACCGCATTTCTGCCACGTACAGTAAAAGCACAGGTTCCAATCTATCTCAATACATCTTATTCCTTCAGGGAAAGGGCTGCCGACCTGGTTTCGCGTATGACCCTTGAAGAAAAACAAACACAGTTGGGAAACACCATGCCTCCTATCCCTCGCCTTGGAGTTAAAAAATACGACGTATGGGGCGAAGCACTGCACGGTGTTATGGGAAGAAACGACAACAGCGGTATGACTGCTACTTCGTTTCCGAACAGTGTGGCCGTAGGTTGCACCTGGGATCCCGAACTGATTAAACGCGAAACCAAAGTTATTGCTGATGAAGCCCGTGGTTTCAATCACAATTACATTTTTACGCTTACCTATTGGTCTCCGGTTATTGAACCAACCCGCGATCCTCGCTGGGGCCGCACAGCCGAAACATTTGGCGAAGACCCATTTCTTGTTTCCAAGATTGGTGGCGGCTTTGTTCGTGGTTTGATGGGCGACGACCCCAAATACCTGAAAGCAGTGCCCTGCGGCAAACACTACTTTGCTAACAATACGGAATTCAACCGTCATACGGGTAGTTCCAACATGGACGACAGGGATGTCAGAGAATTCTACATTTTCCCTTATAAATCGATCATCGAGAAAGACAAACTGCCTTCAATCATGACTGCATACAACGCAGTAAACGGCATACCTATGTCAGCCAGCATGTATTATGTTGACTCGGTTATTCGTAAAACCTACGGTATGGATGGCTATGTAACCGGCGACTGCGACGCTGTTTCCGATATGTTAAACGGACATCATTTTGCAAAAAGCAAGGAAGAAGCAACAGCACTGGGTCTTAAATCAGGCGTTGACTGCGATTGCGGTAGCGTTTATCAATCAAGCGCCATATCTTCCTTGAATAAAACCCTTATTAGCGAGGCTGATATAGACAGGGCTTTGGTTAACATGTTTACTATCCGCATGAGACTGGGAGAATTCGATCCTCAGAACATTGTTCCTTATGCAGGTATCAAACCAAGCATCATCAACGATCCGTCGCACAACGACCTGGCATTGGAAATCGCAACAAAAACTCCTGTTCTTCTGAAGAATAACATGGTTGCAAAGACCGGGAAGAAAGCGCTGCCACTCAATGCATCAGGTATTAAAAAGATTGCCATCCTTGGCACTCAGGCCGACAAGGTTGAACTGGGCGATTACTCTGGCGAAATTGAAGCCAAATACAGGGTTACCCCTATTGCCGGCATTAAGAACTACATTGAACAAAATAAACTGAATATCGACTTAGTTTCCAAAGCTGGCGGAAATACTGCCAAACGTACCGATTTCTTCAACATGGTAAAATTCTCAACCGTAACCAAATCGGGTGTTGTGAAGGAATTTGACGCTACAAAATTCGATGCTTCGGCAAATGGTCTGATTACATCGGCCCGCTTCGGCTCCGCCTCGGTTCGCGGTATCAAAGATGGCGACTGGACTGCATACAACAACATTGATATAACCGATGTAGATTCTATCCGCTTCAACATGTCTGTTTCGGGCGACGGTGGTACCATCGAAGTTCGCGTAGGTTCTGTTACCGGAAACATTCTTTCTTCTAAAAAAGTTACTGCTGCTCAGCCTGCAGGTGGCTTCTTTGCACGTGCACAGAATGTTTCTGCTAAACTGAATACATTAGGTATTGCTGGTCCACAAACCATTGTACTGGTTTATCGTGAAGCCGAAGTAGCTGCAACCGACAAAGAAACACTCGATTTAGCAGCATCTGCCGACGTAGCCCTTGTATTTGTTGGAACCGACCAATCGACTGGCCGTGAAGAATCTGACAGGTTCACCATCACATTGCCTGGTAACCAGAATGAGCTTATCAAATCGGTTGCTAGCGTTAACCCTAACACCATTGTGGTTATTCAAGGTATGGGCATGGTTGAAATTGAGCAATTCAAGAACAATCCGAACATCTCAGGTATCATTTTCACCGGCTACAACGGACAGGCACAGGGAACTGCAATGGCTAAAGTACTGTTTGGCGAAGTAAACCCCGGCGGAAAAACCAGTGTTACCTGGTACAAGTCGCTCAACGACTTGCCCGACTTCAACGACTATAACGTAAGAAGCGGCAACGGAAGAAATGGACGTACCTATATGTACTTCAACAAGGATGTTTCTTATGAATTCGGATACGGCTTATCTTATACCACTTTCGAATACAGTAATTTCCATATCAGCAGCAACCGCATCACACCTAATGACAAGGTTACCGTATCGGTAGATGTTAAAAACACCGGAGCTGTAGATGGTGACGAAATTGTTCAGGTGTATGTTAAAACACCCGAAAGCCCTGCATCGCTCGAGAGACCTATCAAACGTTTAAGAGGTTTCCAACGCGTAACCATCCCTAAAGGACAAACCAAAACTGTTTCTATTGACGTTGACTGCGCAGACCTTTGGTTCTGGGATGCACAAGGCAAGCAGATTACCTTCGATCAGGGTAAATATATCTTCGAAATTGGCGCTTCTTCTAAAGACATCAAAGGCACAGTTGAAGCTACCATGAGCGGAACATACAAAAACGTATTGGCTACCGTAGTGATTGACTGCGATAAGGTTGTATTAAGACCTGGAGCAACTGCTCAAACAAGCGTTTCAGCTTCAATGTCGGACGACAGCTTCTATGATATTAAAAAAGCCACTGTTACCTACAAAAGCAACAACACTGCGGTTGCCACAGTAGACGCCAATGGCAAAGTAACTGCCGTAAACCCCGGAACTGCATCTATATTTGCATATGTTACGGTTGATGGTAAAACCGAATCGAACAGTGTTTCGGTAAAAGTAATGCCTGACCTTACACCAAAATCAATTAAGATTAACGGTAAAGATCTCGTAGGATTTAACAAGGACACCAAAGCTTACAGCTTCCTTCTTAAAAGTAACGCCAAGCTTCCTGTTATTTCAGCTACCGCACTCAGCAGCAACATTGCTGTGGAAGTTGAACAGGCAAAAGGCATTCCAGGAACAGCTATCGTAAGGTTTACCGATAATGCAACTTTCGAAAGAAACATCTACTACCTGAACTTCGACGTTGCATCAGTAAGCGACGAATTCAACGGTTCTGTTGGAAAACAATGGCAATGGATTCGCGAAAACAAGGCTAATTACAGCCTTTCGAAAAACAACGGCGCACTTACCATTACAACAGAAACAGGCGACGTTTCCGAAGACAGCAACAATGCTAAAAACGTGTTGTTACAAAGTGCAAACAACGACTGGGTTGCAGAAACAAAGCTTTCCTACTCACGTGTACCTTCTCAGCCTGAAAATGCCGGTATTCTGGCTTACCAGGACGAAAATAATTTCGTAAAACTTATGCTCCGCGCGGTTACCAAAACAAGCCGCCAAGGAAGAGGTTTTGGTGCACAGCCCGGAACCATTGATCTGGTAGTTGAAGAAAACGGTATTGCTAAATCTGTGGCTTCTTTCAACCTTCGTGACGAAATTACCGGTGACAAATCGTTAATTCTGAAGCTCGAAAAGAAAGGCAACATCTATACCGGCTATTATTCAATTAACGGTGGCGAGTTTGTGAAACTGGGCGCTGCCAATGGCCTGCTCAAGGACATCAAGGCTGGATTAATTGCATGCGACGGCGTAATCATCCAAAGCATGAAAAACACCTTCTGGTTCGATTCAGATACCACCAAGCCCAATACACCTTTTGATGTAACTTTCGATTATTTCCATATCACAAACAACGAATAATTGAATGATAGATGAATGAGGTTGTGTAAAAAGTGCAGGTATGTCATTCCGGCGAAGGCCGGAATCCATCACCTACGAAGCACATAGGGATTCCGGCCTTCGCCGGAATGACAGCTTCGTAATCAGGATGGATAAGTTTGCGCAGCACGCTAGGCGTAGTCTCCGACTACGCCACTACGAAGTCCCTTTACACAACCTCATTCTCATTAAGAATACGGAAATACACCACTTTAAAAACAATTACTACTTATGAAGCAACCTTCAATTTTTAAAACAATCAGGCACGGAATGAGGACGCAAATGCTCATTACGCTGGGATTATGTTTTACAGCCAGCGTATTTGCTCAGCAATTGCCATATCAGAATCCAAACCTGAGTTCGGAAGAGCGTGCAAAGGATTTAATTTCCCGTTTAACGCTTGAAGAAAAGGCAATACTGATGTGCGACCAATCCGATCCTATACCACGACTCGGAATTAAGCGTTTCAACTGGTGGAGCGAAGCATTACACGGTTTTGCAAACACCAACAACGTTACCGTTTTCCCGGAACCTGTGGGAATGGCTGCATCCTTTAACGATGCGTTGGTTTATAAGATTTTCGATGCGGTATCTACCGAAGCACGGGCAAAATACAACGAAGCCAAGGCTAAGGGTGAAGAAAACAAGCGTTTCCTCAGCCTCTCGGTGTGGACTCCCAATGTGAACATTTTCCGCGATCCACGCTGGGGCCGCGGCCAGGAAACTTATGGTGAAGATCCTTATCTTACTTCGCGCATGGGCATCCAGGTTGTGAAAGGTTTGCAAGGTCCCGAAGATGCAAAATACCGTAAATTACTGGCTTGCGCAAAGCATTACGCCGTACATTCCGGTCCCGAATGGAGTCGTCACGAATTGAACCTGAATAACGTAGACCCACGCGATTTGTACGAAACATACCTGCCCGCATTCAAAGCGCTGGTGCAACAATCGGACGTTCGCCAGGTAATGTGTGCTTACCAACGGTTAGACGATGAGCCTTGCTGCGGAAACACACGGTTGCTAAAACGAATCCTCCGCGATGACTGGGGTTTTAAATACGTAGTGGTATCGGACTGCGGCGCTATCACCGATTTCTTTACCAGTCATA
Organism: Bacteroidales bacterium; assembly: GCA_036261135.1. Classification (GTDB taxonomy): domain Bacteria; phylum Bacteroidota; class Bacteroidia; order Bacteroidales; family JAAUTT01; genus JAAUTT01. The sequence continues at coordinate 847 of DATALJ010000012.1, read as the reverse complement.
AGGTATCGTCTGATGCTGTGCATGCTGCATCTAAGGCTGTTCTTTCTGGTACCGATGTTGAGTGTGTTTGGGAAAACTATCCTTTCAGACAACTTCCTGAAGCGGTATCCAAAGGCCTGATCAAGGAAAAAGATATTGATGAAAGCCTTATTCGTACCTTAACTGCACGTTTTGAACTAGGCGAAATGGACGACGATGCGCTTGTTCCATGGGCTAAAATACCGGCTTCAGCCATCAATAACGATGTACACCGTAAGCTGGCGCTCGATATGGCACTCCAATCGATGACCCTGCTACAGAACAACAATAACATTCTTCCATTATCCAAATCGAAGAAAATTGCGGTTATCGGGCCCAACGCCGCCGACGAACCCATGCTGTGGGGCAATTACAATGGTACTCCCGTTCGCACTATATCTATTCTCAAGGGAATCACTTCTAAGATTCCAGCAAGTAAACTGTTGTACGACAAAGGCTGCGACCTGGTTGAAGATAAAGTTACCGAAAGTTACTTCTCTTACTGTTCAATAGACGGAAAGAAAGGGTTTAAAGCAACCTACTGGAACAGCAGGGATAGAAAAGGCAACGTTGTAGCAACCCAGCAAATCGTAAATCCTATAAAGATGACGGTTGCCGGTCAGCACGAATTTGCGCCGGGTGTAAAACTTGCAGATTTTGCAGGTATATACGAAACCGAGTTTACCGCTCCCCAAACCGAAGAAATTGTATTTAAAACCGGTGCTACCGGCCGCTTCGAGCTGCTGGTAGATGGCAAATCGCTTTCATCTTACGAAAACTGGAGAACGCTGCCTTCGCGCATCCCTTTTAAAGTGGAAGCTGGCAAGAA
>DATALJ010000004.1:0-2379 GCA_036261135.1 Bacteroidales bacterium | reverse complement strand
GGAAGAGAATCCTGTGTACTGGACTATTCTGTGGGATAATAAGGGAACCTTCGAAAACGCCAAAACTCAGTTAACGGACTTGATTATGCGCGATAAAAACCGGGCATCTGTCATCATTTGGTCCATGGCAAACGAGACGCCTGTAAGCGAGGCAAGAACCACATTTTTGAAAAATCTTGCTGCACAGGCTAGATCACTCGATAATACACGGCTTATTTCCGCGGCCATGGAGGTTCATACTGAACGAGATGCGCCATTAACCAGAATAGTGGAAGATCCGTTTGCAGAATATGTGGATATTGTAAGTTTTAACCAATATGTAGGCTGGTACGATGGCTTACCTGATAAATGTGACAAGGTAAACTGGCAGATTAAATACAACAAACCAGTGCTTATAAGCGAATTTGGAGCCGATTGTCTGCAAGGACTTCACGGCGACAGTCTTACGCGGTGGTCCGAAGAGTATCAGGAAGATCTGTATGAACGAACCTTGAAGATGTTGTCGAAAATACCGCAAGTCCGAGGTGTTACACCTTGGATACTTTGTGACTTCCGCTCACCACGGCGTATGTTGCCAAACATTCAGGATGGTTGGAACCGTAAAGGCTTGATTGGCGAGAATGGTGTAAAGAAAAAAGCATTCTACGTACTGAAAAGATTCTACGATCAGCAGGAGGAGAAATATAGTAAATAGTGTAGATAGGACTTTCCAAGTTTCCGAAACTTGGAAAGTCTTCCGATATAGTCTCTTTTAATGGTGATGTTGCATCACAAACGAGGATAATGCTTCCAGACAAATTCCCTGCTCCTCAATAAAGCCCATGTGCCCTGAATTTTCTAGCGTGAGCACCTCGCCATTCAGCGTATGTTGTGCAACGGCATACATAACATCAAATGGAATAAAGTTATCTTTCTTACCAAGTATAAACAGCACGGGTTTTGTTGTCGATTTTAACAGCGTTTGCCTGTCGGGCCTCGATTTTAAGCCCTCGAGCAAAGCAATAATACCGTGGGGGTCGCACTTTCTGGCTAATCCAATTGCCCAATCTACCTTAGCTTTCAGCGGGGTCAGGTTGTCATTGGCAAATCCCTTGGGGACGCCTACGGAGAAGATACTCTCCTGCTTACCCTCTTTAATCAACGCTATTTCTCTGTCGCGGTTGGCTTTTTTCTCTTCGGTGTCGGCAAATGGCGTGGAATGGAACATGCAAATACCTGATACTTTAGGGAGATAATTAGCCAGACAGGCAAGTGCTACATATCCACCCATGGAATGCCCTACGAAAAAGGCTTTGTCAATGCTTAGGGTTGAAAGAACACAGTCAACAGCTTCTGCCAATAAATCCATGTTGTGTACTGGTTCGATTTTGCCTGATTTCCCATGGCCAGGAATGTCAATGGCAATAACCCGGAACGATTTGGACAATTCGTCGGCAAAGCCGTCCCAAATTTCGTGCGTTTCCAGGTATCCATGCAGTAAAACAATGGGCTTACCGCTTCCTTTATCGGAATAATTGATGAAGGTATTTTTGAAAGGTATCATGCAGATGGAATTTTAGCTTGATCAAAGATATATAGAATGAACTTATAAGTCAAATCACGTTGCTGGGAGCTAGCAGTTAACAGGGATCAAACCGGGACTGTTGCCGGTAATACATCGTCCCCCTTGTGGTGTAACCACAAACGTGTTCTCTATGCCAACCATGCCAATGCCTTCGATGCCTTTTTTAGGCTCAACTGCAAAAACCATCCCTTCTTGTAAGGGCTCATCAAAGCCTTGAGCCAGAACGGGAAGTTCATCAATGGTCAGTCCAATGCCGTGTCCCAGGAACTTAACCTGCCGATTACCATAACCCATAAAGTTTTTCAGGAACTCATCATCTAAACTGTTAATAATGGTATCGTAAATCTGCGATGGTATATTTCCTGGCCTAAGCATACTGGCAATCTGATGTTGTATGGCAACGCAACGCTGGTGCATTTCTATGGCGTAGTCGGGTAGAGGAGTGCCAAACATGTAGGTCACTGTTTTGTCGGTGTGGTAACCTTGTACACCGCATCCTACATCTACAAATACCAAGTCTCCCTTCTTGAGTTTGCGGGTGCTGCTTCCCAATGATGGGACTGCTGGGCCTACACCATAGTTGCCACCTGGCCCGTTGAAGCTTGTTGGGTAGATGGAGCTTTCTCCGAAGCCGATATGCCCAAGTATCATCTCTGTGTCGTACATGGCAAACCTTGATATACCCTGGTGTCCTTCTTTAACCATTTCGGCAAATAGCCTGGTAGCAAAGGAAGCCTCGCTTATGCCTTCTTCTAAGATTTGAGGAACAGTGGTTTCTAATACTTTTTGATGGATTTTGCCCGATCTTTCCATCA
>DATALJ010000321.1:0-20259 GCA_036261135.1 Bacteroidales bacterium | reverse complement strand
GAGCAAGCGTGTTAAAGGAACCATCGGTTTTGGCAGCATGAACGACCCGTATATGGCTATAGAGAAAGAACAACAGCTAACACGACAAGCCTTACAATTGGTGAAAAGGTTCCGTTTCCCGGTTCATATCATTACAAAGAGCAATCTTGTTGTAAGGGACATCGATCTGCTGAAAGAAATTGCCAAGGTATATGCGGCAGTATCGATTACGATAACTACAGCTAACGATTTCCTCTCAAAGGAAATTGAGCCCGGTGCTCCTGTTTCCTCCTTGCGTTTTGAGGCATTGAAGGTTCTTTCGGATGCGGGAATTTATGCAGGCATCACGTTAATGCCTGTATTGCCCTTTATTACCGACGATTTCAGAAATCTGGAGGAACTAATTATTAAGGCAAAAGAGAGCGGCGTAAAGTATATACTTGCCTCTACAGGAATGACATTGCGCGAGGGCCAGCGTGAATATTTCTATGATCAGTTGAATAGGCGATTCCCGGGCTTGAAGGAACGGTATATTCAAACTTATGGGAATACATACAGTTGCAATGTGCCCCATGCCCATAATCTCTGGCACAAACTGAATGCTTTATGTCAATCGTTGTCAATCCCAGTGAAAATGGAGTATTATAAACCAATTGAAAACCAACAACTAAAATTATTTTGATATGAGTGAAACAACACTGGTAAAGCCTGAAACAATATCGTTTTGTGGCTTATATTGTGCGGGCTGCCGTTCGTACATTAAAGGAAAATGCCCCGGATGTGAGGGAAATACAAAAGCGACATGGTGTAAAATACGCACATGCTGCATGGATAAAGGAATTAAAAGTTGTGCTGATTGCATTGAATATTCCAAACCCATGGATTGTAAGAAGTTCAACAATTTTGTATCAAGGATGTTTGCCCTCGTATTCCGTAGCGACAGAGCTGCAAGTATCGAAATGATTAAGAAGATCGGGTACGATGGATATGCACAATACTGTACCGAAAATAAAATAATGGTAATTAGGAAATAGTGAGGAAGCTTTGCATAATAACCTGTCATTCCGACCTTCGCCGGAATGACAGGTTATTTGGACTATTTCTTACAAATGAACTGAAAAGCCTAAGCCAATTGCGACTCCACTACTTTTGAGTTTAAGATTGGATTCTTCAGAATTGCTTAAACTTGTTCCCAGGTAACTAACACCCGCGTTTAACGCAATTTTTTCATTGATCAGAAATGCCATTCCCAGACCAATGCCATACCCTATACCACTGAATTTTAATTCGTCCCCGTCGTTTTTTTCTTTATTTGTGGCATATCCTATTTCTCCATCAATAAATGGTCTTACATTTGAAGAACCGAAATAGTATCGAACAAATGGACCGATTGCAACGGTAGTACTATTGGCTTCTGAATTACCCATTGATGTATTGTTGATGTTTACACTAAGGTTAAGACCTGCCGCGAAATTATTGGCAAAAAAGTAACCAATGGAGGGAGCTAAACTAATGGTTGTGTTTTTCATGTCGTCATCGAGTACATTCTGGCCATTATACTCCATTTTTGATGTTAGAAATGAACCTGACAGGTTTGTTTGCGCGTCAATTAAGATCGTTCCTTTGTTGGTTTGTGAAAAGGTAGTAAAACTAAACATTGCACTTGCAATAATTACCAATAATTTTTTCATAGGTGTGTTTTTAAGATTTATGCCTTACTCTTAAGCTTTTCAGGCTCTACGCTCCCGGGAATCCGGAATGAATTAACTTGCTGATCAATTTTTTTGTGGCTTTTTAGCCCATTACGCGAGTTGAAATAACAACACAAATTAAGTAAAACTGGTTACATAAAAAAAGAGCCGTATATAGCGGCTCTTTTGGATACTGATGTTAAGATTATAAAAATTTTATTATAAGCCAAATACAAGGCCTACGTTAATTCCAAGATAAGTTGTAGCTGAACCTTCGGTTGTAATGTAATTGTACTTAGCATTTACATCTAAGCCCATTTTTTCGCCTAAAGCATATTCAAAACCAAGAACAGGAGCAAATCCTAATTTGGTTGCAGTAGTACTAATTGATGCACCCATAAACTCAGCTTTAGCTTTCCACATGTAAAAACCTACATTAGCGCCAACATAAGGTTTGAAACCTTCGGTAGCAAAATAGTAAGTGAAAGATGGAGCGATAGGAATGATAGAAAATTTGGTTGAAACACCGTCTACTTCTTCCTTGGCTGAGAACATTTGATAACCGAGATCAAGACCAAGAGCCATGTTGTCGTTAAGCATATACTTACCACCAACATTAATGCCAAAAACCCATTTTTGCTGCATCACCGAAATCGCCCATTGGTAATGCTAAACCACCACCAACACCAAGTTTCATTTGTGCGTTAGCAGTAACAGAGATAAGAACAAGAGCACAAATTGCTAAAATTTTTGTTAACTTTTTCATAGGATCATTGAATGTTTTAATTTGCCTTACTCGTAAGCTTTTCAGGCTTAACGCTCCCAGGCTTTCACCTGGAATTTGGTTTTTAACATCAGTTTTTTTAGGTCTGATACGAAATAGGCTCAGACCTGTTTCAAAAATATAAATAAAATTTCAAAAAATATGACAAAAGCTTCATTTTTTTAGATAAACTAATGTGTTTTTATCAGATCAACCACACCATTCAATACGAAGTGAGGCCTGTAAGGGAACAGATCAATAGTTTCCCGGGTTGAAATTCCGCTCAAAACCAAGCAGGTATCAATTTCAGATTCAATACCTGCTATAATATCAGTATCCATGCGGTCGCCAATGATTACGGTTTCCTCTGTAGAGCATTCTATTTTTTTCAAGGCAATGCGCATCATCAAAGGATTGGGTTTTCCAATAAAGTAGGCTTTTTTGCCTGTTGCTATTTCTATGGGAGCCACCAGTGCTTTTGTGGCAGGCATAATGCCGTTTTCAATAGGGCCGGTGGTGTCGGGGTTGGTGCCAATAAGTTTTGCGCCGCGCAGAATGAGGTTTACGGCATGTTGTATCTTCTCAAAGCTATATGAGGCAGTATCGCCAACTACTACATAGTCGGGATCGTAGTTATTCATGGTATAGCCTACATTGTATAATGCATTAATTAAGCCAGCTTCACCTATTATATATGCGCTTCCCCGGGGTTTTTGCGCTGCGAGAAACGATGCGGTTGCTAATGCACTTGTATAAAATACATTTTCGTCAACATCCACGCCCATTCGGGCAAGCTTATCTCTTAATTCACGGCGTGTACGCTCGCTCGAGTTGGTGAGAAACAGGAAACGCTTGTTTTCTTTAACGAGCCATTCAACAAATTCTTTTACGCCGGGAAGCAACTTGTTGCCATGGTATATTACCCCATCCATATCGCAAATAAAGCCCTTCTTGCTTTTAATCTTTTCAATTATTTCGTCCATATAGGTAAAATTAAGTGATCACAACTTGGAACCCTTAAAGATAACAAATTGTTCCATTGATTGGAATAATCTTTTAAACACAATATGGAATAAGAGAGAGATTATTCGTTTTTTTGCTCAGTAAGTATTTTTCCCCATTTTCGGATAATGTCGCCAACTTGTTCTACTTTCAATGGCTTGCTTACATAGTCGTCCATGCCGGCATTTGAACATTTCTGCCGGTCCTCCTGCATGGCGTTTGCTGTCATGGCAATGATTACCGGCCGGTGCTGTGTTTTTAATTCACGAATTTGTTGCGTGGCTTCAAGTCCATCCATCTCGGGCATTTGAATATCCATGAAAATTATGTCATATGGTTGACGTTTCAATGCTTCCAGCACTTCCAGTCCATTGGCTGCAAAATCTGCTGAATATCCATAACTTTTCAGCGATTTGTTCATAATTTTCTGGTTTATCGAGTTGTCTTCTGCAACCAATAACGATAGGGGGTATTGCAGTACCAGGTTTTCTTCATTAATGAAGGTTTGATGGTTAGAATTTTTTTCGCTTTGTGTTTTTTTAAGAATGGTAATAAATGCCTGAACTTTAACTGGTATTGTTGTTTCTCCAATATTTACAGGTTCTTCCGGGTTTTTAGATATGACAATTACGTGTAATCCGGTTTGGCTGGAAATATTTTTAGTAATGCTGAAGTCGCACTCGTTGATATTGTCGCCAATTTCGATGCGTAACAATTTACAATAGGCTTCCAGTGTTCTTTTTAACAAATCGTCGGCTAAATTGAAAAAGATTTTTCGGCCTGCAAGCTCGTTTTCGGCTGCGAATATATCGGGAATGTTTGCTGACATTAGTTTCAATTCAAATGCAAACTCCGATCCTTTATTTAATTCGCTGGTTGCAGATATAGTTCCACCCATGAGTTCTACAAGTCTTGCCGTTATTGCCAATCCAAGCCCGGTACCGCCAAATTTCCGACTTGTAGAGGTGTCGGCTTGGGTAAAAGGCTGAAACAACCCGCTGAGCTTGTCGGCCGGAATGCCAATGCCGGTATCCCTCACTGAAATGAGCAAGGAACTGGTACCTGCTGAGATTTCATCTTTTTTTACAATTATTTCAACCCATCCGGCTGATGTAAATTTAAGGGCATTACCCACAAGATTTACCAATACCTGGCGTATACGAGTAATATCGCCAAGGAATTGAGAGTTAATTCGTGGATCAATTGATGATAAAAGCGTCAGCCCTTTCTGGTTTGCTGTTGCCGAAAATAATTCGAGTACTTCATCAATGCATAAGCGCAAGTCGAACGGTTGGTTCTCGAATAGCATTTTACCCGACTCAATTTTGGAATAGTCCAATATATCGTTGATGATAGTTAGCAGTGCATCGCCGCTATTGCGGATGGTTTTAACATAGTCGAGCTGTTCTTCGGAGAGTGGTGTGCGCAACAAAAGGCTGGTTGTGCCTATTACACCGTTCATGGGTGTTCGTATTTCGTGGCTCATGGTAGCCAGAAAATCGCCTTTAGCTTTGCTGGCCTGGTCGGCATCTTCTTTTGCTTTTATAAGCTCCGCTGTAAGCTTCTTCCGTTCAGTAATATCTTCTTTTATCGAAAGGAAATTTGTGATTTCGTTTTTACTGTTTTTAACTGGTGTAATCGACTGGAACTCCCAATAAAGTTCCCCGTTTTTCTTCCGGTTGATTAGTTCACCTTGCCAGATTTCCCCGGAAACAATAGTATTCCACAGGGTTTTATAGAACTCATTACTGTTTTTCCCCGATTTTAGTATAGAGGGCTTTTTACCTTTTATCTCTTCAAAGGAATACCCGGTAACTTCGGTGAATTTAGGATTTATATATTCGAAACGGCCTTCATTATCGGTTATCACAACCATGGCAGGGCTTTGCTCAATGCCTTTTCGCAGTTTCAGGATTTCTGCTTCGTCTTCTTTTTGCCTGGTTATATCAAGTACTGTTCCTGCAACTCTTAATGGAGCACCGGATTTATCAAAATCGACCACTTTGGCCGTATTAAATATCTACTTCCACGTATTATCGTGTGCCTTTAACCGGTATTCAGCAACAAAGTAAGGAGATCTTCCGCTTAAATGATCGGTTAATGCACGGTTTATTTCATGCTTATCTTCCTCGTTTATGATCGACATTAAGGATTTGAAGTCAACCATGTTTTCGTCCTTCTCCAATCCTATTATTGCACGAAACCGCTCACTCATGTACAATTGTCCAGTTTGTAAATCCCAGTCCCAGAAACCGGAACCATTTCCCAGCAGAGCCAGCTCAAGCCTTCCGGTATACTCGTTCTGAATTTTTTCGTTTTTTACACGTTCCGTAATATCAATAAGAACGACCCGAATACCAGTTACTTTCAGGTTCTTAATTATCGATGAGGTGTATACTACGCAAGGAAAAATGTCGCCAGTATTTTTTTTTATGCGGAATTCGGCAGGAGCTTGTTCGATACCTAATAAGGTGTTTTTAAAATTAAGAAATGCGCGATTGAACTCTGCGTCCGGGAATATTTCCAGCGCATTTACTTTGCTTTCGGCCTCATCATGGGTTAGGCCTACTATTTGGTTTGCGTAATGGTTCGCAAAGGTTATATTTCCTGCTAAGTCGGTCTCAAATATTACCTGCGGAAGCTGGTCCATGAGCTTTCTGTGCATAAACTCATTATCTTCGAGGTCCTGAATATGAAAACACGCATGGCAGGTTTGGGCTAGCTTTTCGTTTATCTCTGTTACTACGTCGAGGGTTTCGCGTGCGATTTCTTCGTTGCTTGTTATAAGTACCAGAAATCCAAAAGCAGGCAGCGAAGTTATATGTAATACGAGGTTTTCTTGTCTTCTGATGAGCGGCAATGTTTCAAGAAATAGCTCAAGTTCTTTTTCTGTAAATTTTTCAGGAATATTTTTTTGAATGAACTCATACTGTCCTGTAATTCCTAAAGAATAAGGCAGCGAGAAATTAACCTCGGTAATGAAGCTGTTGTTGGCTTGTTTTAGTAATCGGATGATAGCACAAGTATAACAATTAAGCTCTTTTTGATATGCCGATATGCTTCTCTTCAGCATCGTTACAATATCGGAAGAAGCTCCAATTGATTTTGAAAGCTTATAATAAAGCATTAACTGCTTGTAGGTGCTAATTGGCATGTTTATAGTTTTAAACTATTTGCAGTTGATGTATTTTCCAATTTCTAGGTTAATTTGGTTTGTAAGCTCGTTGGTTAGTAATTCAATCTGTGGTAAAGCATTCTGTATTTCCTTCTCTTCACCGTTTTCGATAGTATCAATAAGCTTAAAAAGCTCATGCATGCAAAGAATGCCTATGGTAGATTTATATTTATGCGCCAGCTTTCGTGCTTCAGGGTATTTGTAAGACTCGAGCATCGACTTTACTTGTGTTAAAAACTGGGGCGCTTCATCAAGAAATGTTCGGAGGATTTCTATTTCAAATTCCGTATCGCCACCCGAATATTTTTTTAGCTCATCTAAATTATAAAGCATAGATATAAGATTATTAAATGTTTATGAAAGAATAATTATTTTCTTTTCTCATTATTTTCATCCACAGCGGGCGGATCGATTATTTTACTGAGGTCGTACAGGGTTCTCATAAACATATCACGCGATTTGATGCTTTCTTCCATTCGTTCCCTCAGTATATCTTTAATTTGCTTTATTTGGGCATGGTTCTTCACCCTTGCATAAAGTTCTTCCTTTTTAAAGGGTTTAGTTATATAGTCCACTCCGCCCAGCTGAAAGCCCTTCACTATATCTTCGGTATCGTTCTTTGCTGTAAGAAAGATGACTGGAATTTCCCGGGTTTTGGGGTTTCCTTTTAAACGCTTGCATACTTCAAAGCCATCCATTTCGGGCATCATGATATCGAGCAGAATGAGATCAATCTTATTTTCGTCCAATATTTTCAATGCCGATGCACCATTGAGTGCAAGAGCGATTTTATAACCCTTTTCTTTCAAGTAGGTGCTTACTACTTTCAGGTTTTCCTGGTTGTCGTCTATTACCAGTATATTCACATTCTCGCTCATATGTGTACTTTTAATTGTTTACTTGTTTGGAAATTTGATCAATAATAACCGGAAACTGGCTGAAATTTTCTTTCAATGCTTCAAAATCCAAAGCGTCTATGTCTTCTTTGATTTTCTGGGCATATACTTTAATAAAATTGAAGTTGTAGTTGTTTGCTAAGGATATCAGTTCATCCGCAAAGGCCTCGATATTGAAAAGTACCAGTGTATCTTTGTTTGAATGCCAGCGGGGAAGGAACTGTCCGGTTAATATATCCTTTATTTCTTTTATCTGAGGCACCATACCAGAGGGTATACTTTTTAGTTCAAGTATATCCGGAGGTGTTTTGGCCGATGGGTGATTGTAAATACTGTATTTAAGGTATTTTGAAAGCTTTCCGATCAATTCGTTCCTACTTACAGGCTTAAAAATGTAATCGTTGAAGAATGGCGATTCCTCAATACGGGCTGAGCTGAATACCGAAGCCGTAAAAGCAATTACTGGGATGTGTTTGGTTTTAGGATTTTCCTTTATGCGTTTTGCTACTTCAAATCCATCCAACCCGGGCATTCGTAAATCAAGAAGTATAAGGTTTGGAGTGATGTGTTTTAATATTTCTAGCGCAATTTCGCCACTTTCGGCCGATGAAACTATTAATCCCATTGTAGAAAGGAGGCTTTCTATTGATTCGATATTGGAAATAACGTCGTCGACTACCAAAACAGAGGCTTCTTTAAATACAATATTGGGGATATCCCCGTATTGCTCGTTTTTGGGAACGTCCACTTTGCTTATTTCCAGGTTAGGGATGGAAACTGAAAAGACCGACCCTCTCTCTATTTCACTTTCAACGGAAATGAGCCCGTCCATTTTCTCAACCAGCCGTTTTGCAATGGCAAGACCAAGCCCCACGCCACCATATTTGCGATTCGATTGTCCCGATTGTTGCTGAAATGCTTCGAATATAAGCTGCTGCTGCGATTTGGGAATACCAATTCCTGTATCTTCTATTTTAACCTGCAAATTGCCTTTATTATTGTCGATAAGCCCGAAATGAAGGTCAATATTTACATGTCCCTGGTGAGTAAACTTTATGGCATTGCCAATAAGGTTAAAAAGCACTTGCTTTATGCGGATTTCGTCCAGCACGATGGCATCGGGGAATCCGTCTTCAACATTCATGTTTATTTCAATTCCTTTCTTTTGGGCCTTATCCAGGAACAGGAGTTTAATTTCTTCTACAACAGCTTTAAGGTTCACGGGCTGAGGGGATATCTCGAGTTTGCCTGCTTCAATTTTTGAGAGGTCGAGAATATCGTTAAGCAGCGATAGCAGGAGGTTTCCACTATTCAGGATCGATTTCACCATCTTTTTGTGGGCAACTGTATCGAGTTTGTGATAGAGCGCTTCACTAAAACCCAAAATGGCGTTCATTGGCGTACGTATTTCGTGACTCATGTTTGCAAGAAATTCGCTTTTGGCTTTATTTGCAGCGTTGGCCTTGTCTCTCTCTTCCTTGAGCTGCCGTTCGTACTCCATTCGTTCCGATACATTCCGCACCAGTGCAATAACTTCTGTTTCGTTCATTTTCGCCATGCGGGCTTCAAAGGAATTCAGCGTGTTGCCAATAGGGAGTTCGTATTCAATTTTGGTGGAGCCTGTTTCCAGGCATTCTGCAATGGCTTGTATTACAAAGGTGGCAAACGATTCAGGGAACAGATCGGTTAACGGTTTATTAAGGAACTTTTCCGGCGGAATGGCCAGTTCCCGAACCGAACCACTTCGGAAACTAACAATTTTACCTTCTTTATTGAATTGGAAGAGAATGTCGGGGATAGATTCAAGTATAGCGCTGTTTTTGGCTTCACTCTCTTTTAGTGATTGCTCGGATATTTTGCGTTCGTAAGCGTTTGCTATAATGCCCGACACCGTTCGGAGTAATTCAAGCTCAGATTTCGACCAGTTTTTGTACCTCACGCATTCATCGAATCCTATATACCCGTAGAAAGTCTCTTGTACAAATAGCGGATATATAATAATCGATTTAATATCCTGCGGTTCCAGGATTGACCGCAGATCTTCGGGCAGTTCATTGATGTTCTCGGAGTATATTCTTCCTTTGTTAAGAAGAATGGGTTTAAACGAAGGAATAAAGTCGTAAGGAATGTCCTGTAACTCCTTTATCTGGGGCGTAATATTGACATTGCACCATTCAAAGGTGTTTGAACACAATTTTCCATCGGAACTGTCCTCGAAAATGTATACACGACTAACCTGGGTGTGCTTACCGATTTTTGTCAATACGGAATCGAGGCGCGTTTCAAAGCGTTCGAGCAAGTTAAGCTCAAGCGCTATATCGGAAAGCATTTCCTGTTGCTTTAAGTTTTGCTGGAGTTTATACTCATTTTCCTTGGATGCCGTAATGTCGATATTGGTACCTACCATTCGCACAGGCTTTCCCTTATTGTCGGCTTCTGTAATCTTTCCTGTATCGAGAACCCATATATAGCTGCCCGATTTGGTAAGCGTTCTATATTCGGCTTGGTAAAGTGTGGTTTTGTTTTCGATATGGTTGTTGAGTAATGAGAGAACAAAATCTACATCGTCCTTGTGAATCATGCTTTCCCAGGTTGCAACACTCATTGGTACTTCACCAGATTTGTATCCGCGCATCGAATACCATCGCTCGTTCAGTACCAATTCGCTTCTAACAATATTCCAGTCCCACAATCCTGCATTGGTAGCTAAAATAGCCATTTCAAGACGTTCGCTGTCCCGCTTAATAAGTCTTTCGTAGGTTATCCGTTCAGTAATATCCCGGCTTATGCCTATCATAGCTTTTCGTCCCCGCCAGGTTCCCATTATTACTTTGGTTTCTACGGGAATTTCTTTTCCATCTTTGCAAAGTAGCGGCACCCGGCATGTATTTCCCGTGCCATTCAGCATACCTGAGATGGACGCACTTGCCTCATCATGTCTGTTTGCCGGATGTATATTTAATACGTGTTTGCCAATGAGTTCTTCATCGGAATAGCCTAATCGTGCAGGAACGGTTGAATTAAAGTAGATAATATTTCCTTCGGTGTCAAGAATAATAAGGAAATCGTCGATAGTATTGAACAGGGTGTTAAGATCCTGGCGGTTTTCATTTAATTTATGTTCGTGTTTAGCCTGAACAATGAAGGAACCAATGTATGATATAACTTTTTCGAGGATTTTACGGGCCTCAGGTGGTACTTCGCTTGAGGTTTTCGATGCAATATTCATGCATCCTATAACCTTATTGAAATATGAAACCGGCAGAATGGCAAGCGATTTAATATCTTCTTCGTTGCTTTGCAGAATGTTTTCCTTGGGGAAGACAGATAAATTGAGATATATTGGGTTTCCCTGATAAATGAGCTTGGCATTGGCCGAATTGGAAGGATAAAACGAAGTGTCTTGTATAAATTTATCGCTTACACCTTTGTGGTAAACGAGTTTTATGCTATTGTCAGTTTCGTTTACAATGTAAATGCCGCCACAATCCATTCCGGAATATTGTATGGCTGAATCGAGGCATATACTTAAGGTTTCTTCCAGGCTATCGGCCTTGCTTAATCTTAAATTCAGACTGCGTTCGATGTTTAAATCATCTTCCCACTCTACACCCATAGCACTTCCTTTTGTAACCAGAAACCGCGGTTGTCGTTAACATAAGTTCCCAATTCTTTTATAAAGTAAGAAATTCCGGTTGGAAAGTAAATGGGTTTTATGATGATTTAGCTTAGCATGGATGGCGATTTAGATCATTAAGCTATTGCAAACGAAAAAGCCGCCAGAACGCTCTAGATACTTGTGTCCTGGCGGCTTTGAATGTAAATGAATCAGAATGTTGCGTTCAGATACGAGTGATCTTTTCCGAGTTTTAACATTTGACCGGTAAAATCAACAGGGTATTGTATCTTAACGTCTACAATTTCGCCGTCTTTTTCAACAGGTATCAGTTCGGGTTGAATAAATCCGGCATATGGAGCTAGGTTCAGCTTTTTGTACCGCGCCAATACTTCCTTGTGAAGTTCAGGATCTACTTTAACTCCGTAGTTTTCTACCAATGCCTTGCCGGCTTCGAAATCGCCTTCGGATTTAATGCGTTGTATTTCGCCGAGCAATTGGCCGAAAAGCTTACGGAGCTTGCCAAAGTCGTTGATTACAAAGTATGTTTTTCCGTCTTTCACTTTCTGCTCAATTACATTGTCAGCCTTACCTTTTTCGAAGCACCATTTGGCAATGAGCTGGCGGTTACGCATGTGCGCTTCCTCAACATTTTTGCCGGGTTGGATTCGGGTAAGTTGTGTAAATAAACCATTGCGAATGTATTTGATGTATTCAGCTTCGGCAGCCGTGGTATCGGGGATTAAACCGAGTTCTACCATTTTCGGATCCATTAGGTAGTAAAGGGCGAATAGGTCGGCACGAGCTTCTTCCAATGTACTCTGGTAGTTTTTGAGCGCGTCGCCACTTGTGCCTGGCAGGAGCTGGCCCGAGCCGTGGCCAAGACATTCGTGCATGTCGGTGTGCAGGTTGTCGGTAAGAAAGCCATATTTTTTAATCAGGTCGATTTCGTTCTGGTCGTACGAGAATTCTTCGAGCATTCCGGTACCCTGAGAAGCCATGTCGTATGCGTATGTTATGTTTTCGAGCGTTACCGATTTGGAACCGTAATCTTTTCTAATCCAGTCGGCATTAGGCAGGTTGATTCCAATAGCTGTTGAAGGAGCCAGGTCGCCACTGAGGTTAACAGCAGTAATTACCTTGGCTGTAACGCCTTTCACTTCTTTTTTACGAAAGCGGGGATCGATAGGAGCGTGGTCTTCGAACCATTGGGCATTGGCACTAATAATTTCGGTACGTTTGGTAGCCTGAAGGTTCTTGAAGTTCACGATCGATTCCCATGTAGCTTTGCGGCTGAGCGGATCTTCGTAGTTTTCGATAAAACCATTTACGAAATCGGTATGCGAATTCAGGTCTTTAACCCACAGTACATTGTAATCGTCCCATGTTTTCAGGTCGCCCGTCTTATAGAATGCGATAAGCTTTTCAATTACTGCTTTCTGTTGTTCGTTCTCGGCTACACCGGCAGCTTTTTCGAGCCATTTAACAATTTCCTTAATAGCAGGGCCATACAAACCATCGATTTTGTAAACCTTTTCGACGATTTTACCATTCTCTTTAACAAGTTTAGAGTTTAACCCGTACGAAATGGGCGTTTCATCCTTTGGGTCGGCCATTGTGTTATAGAAGTTTTCAACTTCTTTCTGGTTTACACCTTCGTAGAAGTTTACAGCTGAGTTTAAAACCATGTCTTTGCTGTTATCAAGATTCACCTTTTTGGGCATCAGTTCGGGATCGAACATCACGGGGATAATGCGGGTGAGGAAATTATCTACCTTTTCGCCAGCAAGGAATGAAAGTTTTTCAGGCGATGACTCCTTTACAAGTTGGGTGAAGTATTCCTTGCTAAATTCGGGAAGGAATTTCTCCGACCCATAGTGGTGATAGATACCATTGGAGAACCATACCCGTTTGGTATACACCATGAACTTTTGAAAATCGTCGGTATTACGGTTTCCTTTGTAGTTTTCCACAATGTTTTCGAGGGTTTTGCGAATGGCGAGATTGTACTTTCCGTTCTGATCGTACAAAATATCGCGACCTGCAAGTCCGGCCTGCGTTAAATAGTAGAGCAGCTTTTTCTGGTTTAACGAAAGTGTGTCGAAACCTGGAACCTGGTAACGCAGGATCTTCAGATCGGCAAACTGTTCTGTAAAATACTTAAAGGTATCGGGTTGTTCGGCTGTTTTCCCTTCCTTTGCTGGGTTGTTGCATGAAAAAAGAATGGATGTCATAATGAATAGGATCAAAAGCTTTGTTTTCATATTGTAAATTGATTACTGAAATAAAGACTAAAGTTGCTAAATTTTGTTCAAAATAATGAAAAGAAGGATGAAATAGCAATGATAAATGGCGGAAAAGTAAAACGCCCGATAGATCAATTTATCGGGCGTTCTGAAGTTCCTACTTTTTAGTATTTTTCGAACTGGTCCGCTTGAAAGTCTTTTTCCAGATTTATATTAACTGGTTTAGGACTGGCATATTTCGAGGTGTTCGTTATTTTAATTTCTCTCTTTTGTTCTCTTGCATTTATAGTGCTAATCTTTCTTCCAGTGTTGAAGAAAGCTATAGCATCCTGTAATGCCTCGGCTTGGCTGGCTAGTTCTTCCGAAGTAGAACTCATTTCTTCGGCAGCAGCTGAGTTTTGCTGTGTAACTTGTGATAATTGCTCAATAGCTTTATTTATTTGTGTTGCACCCACGTTTTGTTCTGTACTTGCAGCAGCTATTTCCTGAATTAGTGTTGCTGTACGTTGTATGTCGGGTATAATCTTTAGCATAAGTTCTCCTCCCTCTTCGGTAAGTTTAAGACTTGAAGCGGATAATGCATTGATCTCTAAAGCAGCTTTTTGGCTTGTTTCAGCTAATTTACGAACTTCGGCAGCAACAACGGCAAACCCTTTACCATGATCGCCTGCGCGGGCGGCTTCAATAGCTGCGTTAATTGCAAGAATATCCGTTTTTTCGGCAATGGCATTGATTATTTTAATTTTTTCTACTATGGAGCGTATGGCTTCCAGGCTCTTAAGAGATGCTTCGCTAACATCTACAATGCCCTTGGCAGCGGCTGTTGCAATTTTTTCGGTTTGTATTGCATTGTCGGTATTCTGCTGAATGGTTGAACCCATCTCTTCAATAGAAGAAGATACTTCTTCGGCTGACGAAGCCTGCTCGTTTGCACCCTGTGCTATTTGAACTGCTGTACTGCTTAGTTGAGAGCTTCCGGAAGAAACATTCTCTGCCGATTCGAATATTTGTACCATTGTATCATTCAACCGTACCACCATTTCTGATAATGAGCCCATCAAAACATCCTTATCCGAGCGTTTGGTTAACTGCACTGTCAAGTCTCCGTTGGCCACGAGCTTTGCCTTTTCGGCTATGGTATTCATCGTTTTTACAAGCTTTTTAAAGGAATCGGCAAGAACACCAATTTCGTCTTTGCTTGTTATTTCAACATCAACGTCCATATCGCCAATAGCAATTTTTTCGGCAGCTATTTGAATCTTGTTAATACTCCGTGATATAGCATTTGCAATGATCAGTGCAATAATAATGCTAATAATAACGGTTACTGAGATTACAAGAATAATGAAGGATACAGAAGTTTTGTAATTACTTTCGGCATCAACAGCAGCCTTATCGCTTCCATTGTTATTATAACTCACCGCTTTCTGCAAGTTGCTGGTAATGGAATAGTAAAGGTTCTGCTCCTTGTCGAAAACAACAAAACGGGCACTATCTTTTTTATTTCTTTCGTAATAGTGAACTAGCTTTGCACTTTCGGTAAGGTATTCTTTGAGGTCAGTATTAATGGAATCGAACATCGCTTTCTCTGCTTCTGTTTTAACCAAGGTTTTATACATATTGCTTTCTGTTATAAAGGAGTTTCTGGATTTTTCCATTTCCTTCTTTACGCGAAGCGCATCGTTTGGGTCGGATGCAAGTAAATACTTAAACTCCCGCGCCCGGTAAACAGAGAAATGATTCTGCATTGCTGATATATGTTTTACGGCGGGCAACCAGCGTTTGGTAACTTCCTGAGTGTGCTCGTTCAGGTTAGACAGCTGAAACAATGAGAATAAACCCATAAAGGCGGATACAATAACTACAATCGAGAAGCCTATCAATATTTTTACGCGAATTTTTAAATTTTTCATGACAGTGTGTTTTAGTTGTTCTTATGTTCTTAGGTGTTGATAATCGTTATTCATTATTCATTTCTGTTTGTAATATTTGCTCTACATTAGCAATTGAGAAAACCTTCTCAGTATTGAGCAACATAATAAAAGCTTCGTCGCGTTTTATTACTCCGGCTATATACTGACTATCGTAGGTAATTCCCATTTCGGGTACTGGTTTAATTTCTTCGGGGCTTATTTCTATTACATCCTTTACTGCATCGGCAGTTGCTGCTATCGATACTTTTTGTTCATCTTCGCCTAATACATATACAATTACGAAGTTTCGCTGAGAATCTGCTTTAGCTGGCAAATTGAATTTATAGCGCGTGTCGACTACAGGTAAAATCTCGCCCCTGAAATTTATTATACCCAATATGTGAGGTGGTGTTTGAGGAACAGGGGTTATTTGTTGTTGCTCGAGCACCTCGAGCACATTCAGGACGTTGACTGCAAAGAGTTCCTGTCCTAACACAAAAGTTAGAAATGTACTTTTTTCCATTGTTTAAGAATTTAAAGTGAAACCGTGTTATCCTGCCAGCTCGTACCAGAGTTTATCGGTATCGATGAGTAGGGCAATGCTTCCATCGCCCAGCAAACTTGCTCCGGAAAGAAATTTTATATCTGAAAAAGCTTTTCCTATTGGTTTTACTACTGCCTGGTATTCGCCAATAATCGTATCGGCAATGAGAGCATACCGTTTATCCTGTTTATTGAGGATAATAAGCTTTTCTGTTTCGCGTACCAGTTCATCTTCCCTTTGAAAAAATGAGAAGTGTTCACGAAGGTTGAGAAAAGGAATGAGTTCATTTTCGAACTGAATGAGTTTATTTTGGCGGTTCATGATATTTTCTGTTGCCTCTAAACTGCACGATTCAATGTTCTCGATGGGTATAGCATAGGTAAATAGCCCTGACTTAATAAGCAGCGTATTTATAATGGAGATGGTTTGCTGTAACTTAAGCGAGAAAGTGGTTCCTATGCCAGCCTGCGACGTGATGCTAATATCGCCGCGCACCTCATGAATTTTTCTTCGCACAATATCCATTCCTACGCCTCGTCCTGAAACATTGGAAAGGCTTTGCGCTGTAGAAAAGCCAGGAAGAAAGATTATATCGAATATTTCTTTCTCGCTAAGTTGGGCATTCGGCTGAATGAGTCCTTTATCAGCAGCCTTTTGGTAAACGGCTTCCTTGTCGATGCCTTTGCCATCGTCACTGATGTTGATGTATACATTGTTTCCTGTCTTGAAAGCCTCGAACCGTATGATTCCTGTTTCAGGTTTATTCTGTTCGAGCCGTGCCTCGGGCAATTCTATACCATGATCAATACAGTTGCGGAGCAAGTGCATAATGGGTTCAGCCAGGCTGTCGATAATGTTCTTGTCAAGTTCGGTATCTTCTCCTATGGTAATAAAATCGATGCTTTTCCCGAGATCGCGGGCGAGGTCGCGGATTAACCGGCGAAATTTATTAAGCATGTCGTGCAAGGATACCAGTCGTATATCCAGGGCATTTTCGCTGAACATGCGCGAGAGCTTATCGATTTTTTCAGCGGCATCTAAAGCTTTTGTATCATTAAAGCTTTTCAGAGCAATAGTTAGTTCCGACTTGGTGGTAACTAATTCGCTAACGAGGTACATTAGCTGGTCCAGCTTGGAAGCGTCAACATTTATGCGGGTTGTAGTATGGTGTGCCATATTACGTGGCGAGTTCTCTTTTATTACAGCAAAGTTTTGTTTAAGTTCCTTGGTTATTTCGCTGGATCTTCTTCTTGGTTTTAAATCCTCTTCGGCTTTTGTTTCGGAAGTTTTGACAGTTGTAACCTGGAAATGCTGATCTCTTTTGTCAAGCAGTTCCGGATCGAAAATATCGAAATTGGCTACTTTTGTAATTATGAAATAGTCCATTACAAACATTAAAGCACTTTCTATATCGTCGCGGGTTTTGTTGGTGATGAGGAAGATGCTCCAATTCTGGTTTGTATCGGATTCGGAAGGATAGCTGCTAATCTTGTATTCGCCTAGTGCAAATAAGTCCTGAAATGTATACGTTAGGTTAACACATCGGTGTATAAGTTCATCGTTTGGAAAGAACAGAATATTCCATGTTGCAAGTGATTCAGGATCTGTTTTTGCCTCATGTGAAAAAGTATCTATGTTGGAATTAATACCTAAACCCTGCTTAATTAATTCTATGTTTTGGGTAATCTGAGAGTGGCGTATTTGGTTGCTTTCATTTTCGAAGTTTTCGTCGACGAGTAAGGCCCTTATATGGTCGGCTGCTGCAAAAGTAAGATCAAGCAGGAGTTGCGTAACCTCCATTTTATTATCGCGCACCATGTCGTAAAGGCTTTCTATTTCGTGGGTAACCTCCACTACTTTGCTAAAGCCATACATACCACTTGTCCCTTTAATAGTATGCATTACGCGGAATGCTTCGTTTACATACTGCACATCCGAAGGATTCTTCTCAAGCTCTATTAATGCATTATCCAGGTTCGAAAGCAGCGAGTCTGCTTCTTCGATGAACTTCTGTTTGAATTGACTAAGGTCCATGGTTTTCAGGATATAATTATGTCTTTTGGAAAATATAAATGCCCGTTTATCACAGTGTCTATAGCGCTGTTCAGGTCTTCGAAAATGTTGGTTTTGAAAATGCACCCTTTAAACCCAGCTTCTATCAAAGAAGTCAGATATACTTTGTCGGTATGCATAGTAATAGCAATGATCTTTAAATGAGGAAATTTCCACAGTATTTTTTTTGCAAGTGTTATCCCATCAACTTCGGGCATCATAACATCCATAAGGATGATATTTGCATTATAGAAACCGGTTAGTTTCGAAAATTCTTCGGCAGATGATGCTTCACCGATAATGTTGGCATTGAATTCCTTAACGAGAAGGGTTTTTAGTGCTTTCCGAAATGGTTCATTGTCGTCGACAAGAACTATTTTGAGTGTTCTCATTTTTGTAATTGATTAATGAATCGTTTACAAAAATACCATGGTGACACTGCGTTTTTGCCATGTAAACTAACGGACTTTAATAGGAAGAAAGGATAGTTTTTGGGTTATTTAGGATGGGTTCTATTTACCAGAAAGAATTGGTATTTGGTTAATGCAATTGGGGATTAATTGGTTAAAGGGGTTAAGAAATAGCAGACAATAGATGTAGACTAAGTAGTACTAAAGTTCTATAAGTTTATTTTTTATAGCAAACATTACAAGGCCTGCGGTATTGGAGCATCCTGTTTTGGCAAGAAGGTTAGCACGGTGCCATTTCACCGTATCATAGCTTAAGTTTATTTTTTCGGCAATTTGCTCGTTCGTGCAGCTTTCGCAAACCAGGCGAAGGATTTCGTGTTCTCTATCTGTTAAATCCGTTACAACCATCTTTTGTGGTTTGGTACTTATATTAAGTATTACTTTTTGCAATAGCTCCGAAGAGAACCAACTTCCGCCATGAGCTACTTCCTTTATAGCACTTTCGAGTTCGGCCATGCTTGCATTTTTAAGAACAAACCCTTTGGCACCGGCTTCAATCATTTGAAAGTAATATTTTTCGTCGCCAAAAGAGGAGAGTGTCAGTACTTTCAGTCCGGGTTGTTTTTTTATAGCCTGCCGGGTTGTTTCTATTCCGTCTATTCCGGGCATTGAAATATCCATCAGCACTACGTCGGGAGAATGTGTATTCAGTAAATCCAATAATTCTTCGCCACTGTGAGCTTCTGCCAGAACATCGGCAATTTTTTCGATAGTTAGCATTTTTCGGATGCTTTCGCGAAACATCCGATGGTCGTCCGTAATAATCAGCTTTATCATTTTGAATATTTACTATCTGATAGATTGGTTGTATTAAATGTACTAAATGTTTAAGATTTTGGTTACATCTAATCTGTATTAATTTTTAGAAAAATGTTGGTTCCATGTCCGGGTGAGGCGTCTATATGCAGTTCGCCATTAATTGACTTGAGACGGCTCTGCATATTCAGTAAACCTATACCTTTTGGTTTGCTCATAACCTTTTCCAGGTCAAAGCCAATGCCGTCGTCGGAATAGTTAACTGCAAGCTGGTCGCTGCTTTTGGCAAAGATGATATTTACCGATTTGGCCTTTGCATGCTTAATGGTATTATTGATGCACTCGCACAAAACCCTGTATACAACCGTTTCGCTAATTTCGGCAAATCGTGGTATTTCAGGGGCTGTAATATTAATTTCTAATTTAGTTACCTCTTTAATCTTTCCAATAAAAGCCTTTAGGGCTTCAAGTATGCCATAGTTTTGCAGAATATGAGGGCTTAACTTAAAAGAAATATTGCGAATGGATTGGGAAGCTTCCTCCAGAAGTGTCTTTATGTCAGGAATTAATTCTTCCTTACTTATATTGGCATTTGGCTTGTCGAGCCAATCGACGTACATTTTTGCTGCTGAAAGAAGTGGACCTAGTTCATCATGTAGTTCCTGCGAAAAGCGAAGGCGCTCGCGCTCTTCGGTGTTTATAACGCTTTTTAGTAATTTACTCTCTAGTTTTTTGCGCTCCGAGATATCACGTATAATCAGGAGTAGAGCGTTTTTGTTGTTTATAGTTATCTTAGAGGCACTAATTTCAACAGGAACAAATGTGTTAGTGCTATTTTTTAGCTCGGTTTCCAGATTTTCGACACTTTGGGACCTTTTGAGATTTGCTAGCCACTTAATTGTGTCTTCAGCGGTTTTGGTAGTTAAAAAGTCTAAACTATTAGCTCCAATGTAATTTTGTCGAGTATAAGCAGTTTTAATTACCAGAGATTTATTAACATCGAGAATTTTAAGATCTTCGTCCAATAATATAATTCCATCCTTACTGGCATTAAATATCGTACGAAACTTATCTTCACTCTTAAGAATTTGATCCTGTGTTTTGCGCTGCTCTGTTATATCTCGCATAATTCCAAGCCATCGCGAGGGTTTTTTAT
>DATALJ010000320.1:0-36180 GCA_036261135.1 Bacteroidales bacterium | reverse complement strand
CGAGAAAGCCATAGACAGGTTCCTGTCCCGGCACGTTCATGTTATAAGTAGCCGCAACAAACCCTGGGTTCGACAATAGCTCGGTTTTAAAGTTCTCGAACCGCTCTCTCTTCTTCGGGTCAGCGTTTAGTGATGCAGGACCTGTAAGTATCGCCACATTATCGAGCTCAATGCCTATGTTGCGGTTCTTCATAAACGATATTTGCTTAAACACAACAATAGTACTGGTTAGAAACACAACTGACAGAACCATTTGCACCATTACAAAATAGTTTTTGTTGCCTCGCGGTTTCTTCATTCGGGCAAGCGGAATAAGCCGAATGCTTGAAAGAGCGATGCTATGATACAAACTGGACAATAGAATGCCTGTAATGATGATGCCTGCTGATAATAGAAACATATAAAATGTAGGAATATGAGCGGCGGCAATAGGTATAGAAAACATACCTGCAAATGCAGGCAGGAAAACAAAATACAAAACAAGGGAAAGAATAAGCGCCGAAACATTGAGAATGATGCTCTCGGCAAGCGATTGCTGCCACAGGTGAACATTGGCGGCTCCTATCAGCTTTCGCATACGTATCTGCTGCGACCGCGCTTCGGAGTGCGTCATAGCCAGGTTAGCGTAATTGATCCATGCGATAATGAGCGTAATCAGTGCAATGGCAATAAGATTATACAACGACGTGCGGTTGGTATGCGCCCCCATTTCGCCGTCAATGCCACTGATAAAGTGAAGATCGGACAGCGGTTGCAACCAGAAGTTGGCTTTCCGGTTATCTTCTTTCAGGAAAGCCATGTGTGTTTTGCTCAGGCTATTGATTTTCGCAGCTACCTGTTCGGCAGACGCTCCTTTCTTAAGCCTCACGTAGTTCCACCATCCATTTCCCTGCCAACTGCCCGTTGCAGGTATTTCACCCATTTCAACCCATGTTTTTATAGTGGCGAAAACCTGGGCTTTCAGATGGCTATTAGAGGGCAAGTCCTTGAACACCCCGGTAATCTCCACAGGCATGCCCTGATTGATGCCTACAATTTTACCAATGGGACTCTCATTCCCGAATAATGCCTTTGCCGTGGTTTCGGATACAATACCTGCCCTAGGCCTCGAATAATCGGCCTTACCAGCAGTCATTTCCATTGGAAAAACCTTTTCGAAACCTTCGTCAACCCAAAGTACATCCTGGTTTGCATAGCTGGCTTTTTCATATTTCAAAAAACACTTTTCGAAATATGAAATGCCGTTGGCTTCTACCTCTGGAATATCTTTCTTTAATGCATCGTATAAACCGCGTGGGGTTTTAGCTCCATTGTAGATGCGTTCTCCGGCCTTGTCAATTTCCAGGTTCACGCGATAAACATTCCCTGGCTTTGGAAAAACCGAATCGCTCGAAAACTCGAACAACAGGTAATGCTGTATAAACAAAAAGGAGGTGATACCCAGTACCAAGCCCATTAAATTAATTATGGTTACACTCTTGTACTTAAGCAAGCCACGGAATGCGGAAAGGATGATGAGTTTAAGCATTTTTATCTGGTTTTATCAAGTTCTCTAATTTATTTCAGTTTGTTGATTTCTCGATTTCTATTTATTTCTCGATTTCAAATTTTAAAACCCCAACTCTTTTTTCATGAATTCCATCTGCACACCGCGGGCTTTGTAGTTCAGGTGACCAAGATTTGGATATATTTTGAAACTTTTTGGCGACTGAATGCTGTTGTAAGCCGAAAAGCCCATGTGCGATGGGGCATCGTCATCGAACAGCGAGGTAACAAAAAAGGCCGGGCACTTTATCCATGAGGCAAAACCTTTGGTATCCATCAAGTCTTGAATCTTAAGCGCATCTTCGAAAGAGCATTCGTTATGATAAAAGCCCAGGAAATTTTGAATTTCCCTGTTGCACATGGTGCGTATTTTCAGGTGGTGACGGGTATCGCACGGAAAAGGATCGAAGAACGCACATGCCTTGATCTTATCGGAGCACATGCCTGCTACTGCCAACGTTAATCCGCCACCTTGGCTTCCGCCCATTACGCCAATACGCGAAGCATCAACCTCCGGACGGTTGAGAAGAAACTCAACAGCCCGGACACAATCCATGTAAATACCGCGGTAAGCGACTTCCTTTTCGCTGCACAATTTGTAGCCCCATATTCCAGGTATACCAAAACCCGGATTAAAAACATCGGCGCTAATCCCATGTCCACGCACGCATAGAGCGAGTTCTACCACATCGTCGCTGGTAGCCAGAAAAACTCCGGGATCCTGATAACCTTCTCCATACCCTGGCACATGCAATATAGCTGCATGTTTACCGGCAGTTTTGGGAACAAAATAGTAACCACGAATGGTTAATCCACCCAGCGACTTCATTTCAGCAATGTATCCATCGCGGGTTGCAGAGCACAAGCGATCTTCCTTTGTTAGTTTAAACTCCGGCTGTATACTTTTGAGTTCAGTAAGCGCCTGATCCCAATATGCTTTAAAACCGAGAACGGTGTGGTTATCGCATCCAATTTTTTCCGGTGCAAGCGTAAGCCACTGCACATCGGAAGTATAACCACCATCGTTCATCATGGCTATACATTCGTAGAACCCTGGGGTGGTAATATGATCTTTGAAATCGAAACGGATGGTACCACTTCCCTTTTCCACTTCGTATTCGTTCTGAACGATAACCTGATGGAAATCGCTGATAACCGATAATTTTACCTTCCCTTTGGCAGTTGCCGTATAGTTTATAGCGAATGCATTTTCCTTAGCAACATCGTACATGTGGTCCTTAGCCGAAATCTCTATTTTCACACATGAGTTATTGGTTGCTCCTTTGGGGGCGATACTGCAGGAATTAACGCTGATGCCACCTGTGTACGAAAGATTTGTAACATATACCACCATTTGGTTAGGCTTCCCGCTTAAAAGGCAGCCTTCAGGAATATCGAATTCCTTTTTAGCGCCACGGTTTGTCCAGAATTGGTTGGGAAGATTTACGCCAATAACCTTTCCATTAATCAGGATTTTCTCAATGTCGCATTGCAATCCAATGGAAAGGACAAATTTGGAAGCAGACAATCCTTCGGGCACCAAAAACTCATTAACAATACAACCTCTGCCGTAGTCGCTGTAATACCCTTGACGTTCCCATGAGAGTAGCAAGTTCACCTCTTTCCAATTGGCTGTGTTGATTGTGCCCTTAGTGTTTTCGGGCAAATTATCGAAACCAATTTTCCAAACAGGCGATAGAAGGTTTTGAGCAAGCCCTCTGACTAAGAATGAACAATTTAGTGCAAGAAATAAAAATAAGGCCTTCATTTATTTAGTTATTATGTATTTTTTACAATGTATAAAAAGTGCATAGAAGTAAGTAGAGGCTCCGTAGTTGATGGATTTTACTCATACCTCAAACTCTCCACCGGATTCCTGTTTGCAATACGTGTATAGTTTACAGCTGCAATAACAGCAATAAGCAGTATGATGCCCAGGCTACACAGCGCAAAAAGTCCTGCATGCAGCGGTATTTTCTGTACGAAGTTCATCATCCACTTGCCGGCGGTAAACCAGGCAGCCACAAGGCCCACAGCAATCGAAGGTATGGCTATACTTTCCAAATCGAAGATAAACATTTTCAGTATGCTTAAGAAGTTCGCGCCATTAATCCTCCGGATGGCCAGTTCTTTACGGCGACGATTCGATTCATTGGCCGTGTAACCTAACAAACCGATAATGGTAATTAATAAGATAACCAGGTTACCCGTAACCATCGCATTCTTGAAGCCCCGTTCACCTGAATAATTATTAACCAATTCATCTTCCAGGCTTAGCACCACAGCATCCTGATGTGTATTAAACTCATTGAAAATGGCGGTATATCTTTTAATGGCTTTGGCGGTTGATGCTTCTGTCGATTTCAGCACTACATTGATGGAAAAACTTGGATCTTCATCTATGGTTTTTTGGAGTCTCTCCTTCGGCATGTAAAAGAATACAGAAGGCCGTGTATCGGCATTTGCCAGTGAATTGATTATAAAATCCGGATAAACGCCACGAACGGTTGTTAAACCATGTTCACTGATTTTTAATTGTTTGCCGATTACGCCATCTTTCCAGCCTGTATTCAGCTGCAACATATCGGCACCTTTTTTACTGATCAAAAGATCGTTGGGGGCTGTAGCAGCCGAAAAGGTATCCCCTTCCTTAACGGGAATATTAAGAATGGAAAGATAATTCTCGTCAATCCAGTAAAAGTCGGCAATATTAAAGAGCTCTCTTTCTTCTCCGGGAATTCGAATATTATTGCCACTTGCTCTAGAAATAGGCAGAGATACACCAAATCCAGCCTTCTCAACATCAGGAAGACTGCGGAGCTTATTCATTAAGGCAGACACAGAGGAACCGTTCATCCCACTGGTAGAACCAAAATACACATTGTGGGCCTGATAACCATGGTCTGCCTTCCGCATTTTGTCGTATTGCAACGACACAATAACCATCATGGTAAAGATAAATGATGCACCAACAAACTGGAACGAAAGCAACAACAATTTCCATTTGTTCCGCTTTTGACGGTAACTATGAAAGGCTGCAGCAACAGGTATTTTGGAATAAAAACGGCCGGGAAGGTAACTGATCAGAAAGGCAATTACCACAACCAGGATGAGTATCGGAGCAATAATACCGGGATTTAAAAAAGTTTTAAGGCTATGGCCCAGTTGTGTTTCAGCCAAGGGCCTTATCAGCAGAATCAGACCAGCAGCAAGAATAAGCGAAAGCACAACCAAAATGGCGGTTTCGGAGAAAATAAGCTTGTAAAGGCTCCTGGACTGTGCGCCGCAAACCTTATAAATTGCCGATGATTTAACCCTGTTTACCATTGCATTCAAGGTAAGCAGAATATAATTCAACAGCGAAACGAACAATACAGCAAAGGCTATGGCACTTAGTATGATAATCATATCTTTGGCTTCGGTGGCGCGGATCTTCGTTATTGGGTTAAACGAATACTTGAATACCATACCCTTCTGTATCTTCTCCATGTTTATAATATCCTGATGCTTTTCCTGCATTTTGCGAACTGCCGGCATCAAACTCTCGGGCAAAACCCCAGGAGCCAGCCTTACACAGGCATAATAGCGGTCGTTACCCATCCAGTTATTGGTACCATCATAGCTAAAGAGCTGAGCAGTAGAAGGCATGGATAAAAGAATATCGCACGTATAGTTGGTATTTTCGGGCAACGCTTCGAAAATACCGGCAATAACAAATTTCTTGTTTGGATATTCTTTCATTTCGATGGTTTGCCCAACTACATTACCACCAATTGCCTGTGCTATCTTGTCGGAAACCATACATTGCATAGGAATTGCAAGTATTTCCTTTGGATTGCCGGAAATAACTTTTCGCGGGAGTACGTCAAACACATACTCATCGGCCAGGGAAAACTTCGCCTTGTAGTTTTTCAGGTTGCTGGTATAGAAATCCGACTCTCCAATGGAATTAAGCCTTGTTGCGGCCTCCACTCCGGGTACTTCAGCCTTGAGACCCGGAGCTACAGCACCGCTCACCCGAGGATTAGTATTCAGGTTTTCCGATGATGCATCCATTTTAAAGTTTTCATAAACCACATACAACCGATCGGCATTGGGATAAAAGCCATCGAAACTATAGTAGTAAAACACTTCCGACAAAAGCAGGATGCCAAATGCCAATCCGGCTACCAATGAGATAATGCGGGCAGCCGAGTGCTCCCCTTTGCGCGTAAGGCGGCGTAAAATATAGGTTATGAATTTCATGGGTTATTCTTTACTAATGCTTTTTTATTACTTATTGGCAGATTTTAAATTGTAATTACTGAATGCCGCTTTTGCCAATGCGCCATTATCGTGACTTGTTAAAGCAAAACCTATATACACCTCTTTTTTCATGGGCAATTCGGTAGTATTTAGCAAATCCCATTGGGCACCATTGGCCGATATATAATGATTAATCGTATTTCCTTTGCGGGTAATCTTTACCCAGTAAGGGGCTTTAATTCCAGGTTTATTGTCACCCCCTTCCATACCCTCGCCAAGTTTAGAACGATGATGCCAGGTGGCTCCGTTCTTATTTGTTAGTGTGGTAAATGCACACTTCGATCCTCCTGCAAGTGATTCACGAATCATTACACCAGCTTTAGCCCACTCGTGGCCAGCGTTAAAACTTTCAATCTTGGCCAGCATTTCGCAATCGCCGCTTACACGTTGGTAAGCAAACCGGAAACCATCGGTATTATCCCAAATATCAGATCCCGAAGCCTGAAGCACAACCGAACGGCCCATACAGGCAAAGCTCCCGGATAAAGCAACATTCCCAATATCGGCAGATAACCAGGGAAAGCACTGATCGCTTTTGCTTTTGATATTTAGCACGACGGTGGCGCTGTCTGAACTCTTTAAACCATCGGAAATAACGTATTTAAAACTATCCACACGGGCCGGAGATGATGCTGAGGCATATACCAGCATATTGTCCACCCGACTAATATTGCCATAGCGAGGATTGGAGTACCCCTGAATGAATACAGAGTCGCCCTCACGATCCATATCGTTTGCCAACACTTCAATGTTGCAAGAACCGCCTGAGTATAACTCATACACATCTTTTGCCGCCACTGGCTTTTGGTTTTCATTAACTTTTACAACTATCCACGACGGTTTGGATTCTTTTCTCCCATCGGTAATGGTATAGGTAAAACTGTCGGTTCCTGCAAAACTCTTTTCAGGAATGTAGACGAGCTGATTTTCATCGCGGGAGACATTGCCATGCAGTGGTTTGCCAATATTCATCAGGCTAATTGTGTCCTTCTCATCTTTATCCATATCATTAGTGAGAGGCGAAACCTTTACACGCTGGCCGGCAAATACAACAGCATTATCGGGCTGAGCAACCGGTTTATGGTTCATATTCTGCACATAGGCCACTATGGCAATCTGAATTACCACAAGTGCCAGCAATGTTTTTAATAAGTGAAACCGCATAAATTCTCGTAGGGTCATATTGTTGGTTTTTAAGTTTATTTGTAAAATGGTTTATTCATACTTTAGGCTCTCTACCGGGTTGCGTGTTGCCGCACGCCAGCTTTGCCAGCTTATGGTCAACATGGCAATACCTAAAGCCAGCAAACCAGCCAGAGTAAACATCCACCAACTGAGTGTGGTCTTGTAAGCAAAGTTTTCGAGCCATTTGTCCATAATGTAATAAGCAATGGGGCATGCAACAATAAACGATACCATTACCCAGACCAGAAAATCCTTGTTAAGTAAATGAACCACTTCCGAAACCTTTGCTCCATTTACTTTCCGGATTCCAATCTCCTTAATCTTCTGCTGAATGTAGTACAGCGACATAGCAAAAATTCCCATCGACGAAATGATAATAGAAAGCAGCGTAAATGCCCCGATCAGCTTCGATCGTTTTACTTCAGAGGCATACCACTGATCAACACCGGCATCAATAAAGCCCGACTCCGCAGGCAACCCGCCTGTAAATGAAGCCTGCTTTTTCTTGATTCTATCCACAGTCTCAATCATATTGCCACCGCTGATTTTTACCAGGATACTCCACGGATTTTCGTTGTTGCCTAACTGTTTGATAATAGCTGGACGCACCTTTTCGTGCAGCGAGTTGAAATGAAAATCTTCTATTATTCCCAAAACCGGTAATTGTTGGCCAGAATATTTTACCGATGTTGGATTATCCTCCAGTTCCATCTCTTTCACAGCAGTCTGGTTTAGCCAAACACCATCTTTGGTGTACGCACTCGAAGTTTTATTTACCTTTAAGCCGAAAATGCTTATATATAAGCTATCACCTTTGAATTCCTGAAAACTAACAGGTTTTCCGTTATAGTTAAATGATTGGTTGTTTCCCCCGTCGATAAACATTCCACTACAAAAAGATACCTGCTCTACTCCCGGAATCGACTTTAGTTCATTCCGAAAAGCTTCAATTCGGCTGGTTTCTATAGTATTATCCATCCAAAACAAGTTTTCCTTGTTGAACCCCATATCATAATTCTGCATAAATTTCGACTGACGCACAATGGTGAGTGTACTAACCAACAGAACAATGGCAACGATATATTGAAATGAAATCAGAACTTTTGAATAGTTTTTACGGGTTTTGAAGGTGAAACTTCCTTTTACAATCTCAACAGGATTAAATTTATTGGCCACCAAAGCAGGAACAATTCCCGAGATTAAACCCGTTAGCGCAATTACCAATAATGAATTGGATATGAACGGAATATTGAATTGCTGAATCAGATTTAGTTTGGAGTTCATCAGGTTATCAAAAAATGGTTCTGCTAAAAAGGCAAGACCAATGGCTATTGACGCAGCCAACATACTAAGAACCTCAGATTCCGAAATTTGCTGCATGATCAATGTCCATTTTGAGCCTCCTACCAGTTTTTTTATGGCAATCTCCTTGCTTCGGCGGCCCGCTTGTGCAACAGTGAGGTTAATGTAATTGATAATGGCAATAACAAGAATTAAAATAGCAATACCACCAAACATGAATGTCGAATTCCTGCTGTTTTGCCGGATAGCTGGTCCGGCGGAATTACTAAAATATACATCGGTTAGAGGTTCAAATTTCAGCTCTTTTGAAAAACCTTCCGTGTAGAGCCAATAATCTTTTTTGAATTGTTCAAGAATTAGTGGGGCTTTCGAAGGTAAATCAGTACCTTCCTTTGCCAGAAAATAGGTACCAAAAGAACTGTTGCCATTGCTAGTAAGCATTTGTGGATAGTTCCAAAACTCGGCCAGCATATCAAAAGTTATTACTGCATCGAATTTTTCAAAATGCGTATTCTGGGGCATATCTTCTATAACACCGGAAACGATGAAGGTTCTGTTGTTTAATACAAATAATTTTCCCACAGGGCTTTCGCTGCCAAACGTTTTATGAGCAAATGACTCGGAAAGAACTACCTTATCCTTGGTTTTCAATACCTCATGAGGGTCACCTTCAACTAATTTAAAGGAAAACATGGTAAAAAATGAAGAATCGGCCAGCAGGTAGTTCAACAGGATTTTGTTATTACCAGGGAATGTAGCATTTCCGCCATTCTGTCCTATTCGGGTGTATGCTTCAACTTCCGGCAATTGATTTTTTATAAACTGCCCAACCGGAGCGCCAAAAGTGGAGCCTTTTTCCCTGTAAAGCCTATAAATACGATCTTTATTTTTATGAAACTGATCAACGGATAATTCCTGCTTGATGTAAACACTGAGCAACAAAACAAACATCAGCGATATTGAGAATCCTGAGATGGTAACTATGCTATATAGCTTGTTTTTGCTTAAAAACTTAAAGAATGATTTTAAAGAATAGCCTTTCATTTTGAAGTTGTATATTGTTTTAATATTATTGGTTCAAAATCTTTTTGGCAACAGAAAACCCAACCTCGTCGGCCATTAGAAATTGCTCTCTGTTGCAAAAAACAACAATGATTAAATTATATTTGGGCAGGTATTGCAGCGAAGTAGAAAACCCGAATCCGGAACCTGGGGTCCAAACAACCTTATCTCCATTTAAGCTTTTGATAAACCAACCCAACCCGTAGTTTACTCCCGAACCGGGAGATATTTCCAAAGCATTCCCATTATTAAGCTTAGAAGGAGTCCATAGTTTTAATAAAAGATCTTTGTTAAGGATTTCCCCTTGGGTTAGGGCGATATTCCAAGCTAACAGATCATTTATGGTTGACATAAGGTCGCCATCGCCTTGCCCATAAAACTTCCGAATATCCATTACCGGAGGCTTGAACCCATTGGCTTCTGGCACATAGCCATTAACCCTCATTTCCAATGCCTTTTCTGTTGAAACCCGATGCGTGTTCAACATCTTTAACTTTGCAAAAAAGTTCTGTTCCAGGTATTGATTGTAGTCCATGCCTGTGACCTTTTCAATTATTTGGGCAACTATCCAGAATCCTGTATTGGAGTAGCTCCATGAATCCCCGGGCTTAAAATTCAACGTTTCCGTGAGCAATCCCTTTTTTACTTCACTCCAAGGCAACCCGTATAGGTTCAGCTCATTGATATAGTCCTTTATTCCCGACGTTTGGGATAAAAGATAAGAAATTGTAATCCCAGAATATCTTTCTGGCAGTTGATCTAAATATTTCGAAATCTTATCACTAAGAGCCAATTTATTCTCTTCAACTAATTTAAGGCATGCAACAGTAGAGAATTGTTTGGATACAGAACAGATATGCCATATAGAACTTAAATTTAAAGGCGTATTGGTTTCGAGGTTCGCATAACCATGTGCACTTATATATTTTATTTCGCCGCCAAGCGCTATGCCAATGGCCATGCCAGGAATATTCAGGCTATCCTTTATCCTCTTTACAGTATTATCTATTTGCGTATTGTCAATATTAATCTTGTTCTGAGCTAATAATGAAAAACATATAATGAATGAGATAAAAATGATTGAAAAAGCACGTTTCATGTTTTGTAATTGGTTGTTGGTTGTATTTAATTGTTATTCATACCTCAAACTCTCCACCGGGTTCCGCGTAGCTGCACGCCAGCTCTGCCAGCTTACCGTTAATAGTTCCACTACTGTATAGAGACAATTTAGATTTGCACTCCCATCTTTCTTCATTCATTCTTCTTTAATGATCAACATTATTTCACCTTATCACCTTTAATCTCCATTCCATTTTGGTATAAGACCATTTCATAGTCATTTGTTGTGGCGCTTTTTATGAATGAAATAGATGCATTCGCTTCCTTTATGTAAAATTCGTTGTCCGATGTTGGTATTAACTGAGCATTGAATGATCCTTGGGATACCTTGAAAATATCATTCTCAAAAAATATCTTCAATTCAGGACCTCCTTTTATTTTATAAGTCCCTTCATAGGATTTCATAAGTTCTAAGGATGGATTAATTGAGCTGACAATTTTGGTACTCATATCTCCATTTACCATGGTAGAGGCACATTTCGAACGTAAATTCTCATCACCTGCATTAAGAAGGGCATCTTTGATTTTCCAATTGTAATCAAAGAAACCGGTTGCGATTCGAATTTTTTCGTTCACTGCGCCGATTGAGTAAACGGGAACCTTTCCGTCGGTAATAAAATAATCGTATGCAGAAAGTTCGTCGTTAAAAGGATCATAAAAGCAAAAACCAGTTCCGGAAGTCGAAGCAACAATGTTGACATACCGTCCATTGTTGTATGGATTCGGATAGATGGCATTGAGAACGGCATCTTTGGCTTTAAACAATCTTCCATCGATTGTGATGGTATTATCTGTAATCTGGAAAGGTACTTTTTCAAAAATCTGTTTCGATACTTTATTCTCCGAAGGTCCGCCAAAGAGGTAAAGTGAATAATTTTTCATATCAGCTTCGGCGATTTCCACATCCTTCATCACACGTGGTTCATATTTCTGCCAGTTCTTCCAATAGCTTATAAATTGTTGGGCTTTGGTGTTTATCGCTTTTGTCATCAGCGAATCCTTCGAGAGTGTCCCTATAACAACTACAAACGGAGTGGTGGCAAAATCGGAAATCATTCCGGCTAGTTCGGGCGTTTTATGTAAAAGTGCCGGTTTATAGCTTTTGTCCTGTAGTGTTATTTTTCCGTTTATAATTTTAGTATCCCTTATATCATTCACATTCCAGATTACTTTTACCGGTTTGTTAGGATCAATCAATTTAGAAGAAGGAGAGAGTTCAATTTGCAAAACATTTTCGGTCGATAAACTAATCGTATTGTTAATAAGCACTTCAGCTTCGGCTGTAACAAATTTATTGGGTTTATCCAACTGGGTAATCTTTACCCAATGCGCAGATGCATATTTCAAATCTGCCGATCGAACCCTGACCTTTGCCGGATCTGAATTCCTTTTGTGTTCGAGAAACCACGGAATTAATTGATCATGATATTCAATGCCTTCATGACCAAAACCCGGGTATTCGTGATAACGGATATCATATCCCCAGCGTTGAAGTGTTTTGACTAAGTACCTTGAATTATTAACATTAACCGAATTATCAATATCACCATGCGTAACAAAAACCGGAGTTGTTAATAAAGCCTCCGCATGTGAAAGAGAATTATTGGCTTCGGCAGTAAAAAGCGCGCGACCTGAAAGTTTTGCAATTCCTTCTTCACTCATTGAAACGCGATAATCCCAGCCACCGAACACGGGGCCAATTGCTGCAAAAAGTTCTGGATGTCTTGTTCCAACATTCCATGTTCCGCCGCCACCCATGGATTCGCCTTTAAGGTAAACCCTGTCTTCATCAACATTAAATTTTTGTTTGGCAAGCTCTATGCATCTAAGGATATCCTGGTCACCCATTCCTAAATAACTGGTATTGCCCCTGCCGTGAGGTTCTATGTAAATAACAGGAAACTTATCAACTACATTACTATGTCGCTGATCGATATTCCACCACTTAACGTAAATCGGATTATCGCCATTATACCCGTGAAGCATTATTACAAGCGGCCATTTCTGTTTCGGGTCATAATTTAAAGGAAGATATGCACGGCAAAATTGCGGCGTGTTGTCAACCGGATCTATATAAGTGAGCCTGACAAAACCTTCGGCTCGAATGCTTCCTTGTTTACCTGCTTTATCAAGCAATAATTCTTCGTATTCCATCAACGGGGAATAAATATTGGGTATAACCGAACTGTCAACTTTATCCGGATTGAAATTATTTTTTATGGTAAGCATTTCACCAAGCATTTTGTGATGATAATCTTCGGGGGTTTTCGGATTTTTAGGAACACTTGATAAAAGTTCTTTTGCTTTCTTAACTGCATCCCCTTTATACCAATAAAGGTACGCAGTTGTTATTTCGCCGCGGGTGTTGTTGCTTTTAAAATAGATATCATAAACACCGTCGGGCCAATTTTTTGTATCGAAAACAATTTGCCCGCTTCGTTTGGCATTTTTTTCGGCAATAACTTTACCCCCGGCAGCAATGGCTTTCACATTAACATCAAACTTTTCTATTTCGGGGTTGAGCGTCCTGTCTGTTTTTATAACCAACTCGTCTTTCCTGCCAGTTTTTACTATGCTCGGCGTTAAATTGAAATCGTGAATAAGTGAAAACTTATCCGGTTCGATAATCCGAAATCTAAACCCCCAGGTCCAGCTATCATGTACGGACTTAATCAAAATTGAATTCTCCCCTTTTACCATGTTAACTTCAATTTGATTGTCATCCAAAACTGCCTGATAATCTGTTCTACTCTCGTAAACAAGTTTTCCGTTTACCCAAAGTTTATTGCTTTTATTTTGGGCAAATGATAAAATTACTTTCCCATCATTTTCTCTATTAACTTTTGCATAGGCATAAATAACCTCGGGGTTATACTCGCCATTTTGGAGCACATTAAAAATATTGATATAGTTGTAGGGAGAATGATAATTTTTCCAGGCAGAGGTTGCACCATTCGGAAGTTTATGGATCATTCCAGATACGGGTTGAATTCCTGTTTCACCGCCATTTTCTTGAAGAAAATCGGTATCATATCCTTTGTTTTCCTGGTTTGGAAATCCGCCAATAATAAGCCAGTCCTGAATAAATCCTCCGGTGGCAGTTCCATAAGGGAAACGTGTCTCATCTTTTAGGGAAGTCTGTGCAGTAATGCAAACGCTTGCAGATATGAAAATGATGAGAAGAAAAATTCTTGTACAACAGTTTTTATTCATGATTTATCTCCTTTATTTTATTGTATGTTACTTATTTAAAATTATAAATATTTCGGGTTCGCGATTTATTCATACCGCAAACTCTCTACCGGGTTCCGTGTTGCTGCCCTCCAGCTCTGCCAACTTACCGTAAGCAGGGCAACCGCCAAAGCCAGTACCCCTGCCAGTGCAAATACCCACCAGCTCAGTTCCGTTTTGTAGGCAAAGTTCTGGAGCCATTGGTGCATGGCGTACCAAGCAATGGGGGTGGCTATAATAAAGGCTATGGCTACCCATTTAATGAAGTCTTTATTCAACATGGCCAGAATTTCGGCCACTGTGGCGCCATTAACCCTGCGAACGCCAATCTCCTTGGTGCGTTTTAATGTAATTATCGCTACATAACCCATTAAACCTATAATAGCAAGAAAAATAGCCAGGGAAGAAAAGAAGAACACCGTTTGTGCCTGCTTGCGCTCTTTATTATAGAATGTCGAAATCCTATCATCCAATAGTTGATAGTTGAATAGAGCGGTAGGCATTACCTCATTCCAAACCTGCTTAGCAAAGGCTGCTACTTCGGCATTGTTACCATCCGTTTTAACTGCCAGTTCAAAGCAATTGGTTTCAACATTTCGGATAATAAGCAATGGCTGTATGGCTGTATGGAGAGAATGCACATGAAAGTTCTTTAAAATACCTCTAACCTTAAAAGTTCCCAAGAGATCGCCCGCCTTCACTTTATATTTTTTTGCAGCCATCTCGTTTATAATTAGATTATGAGAGCCATCTTCTCCATCAGCAAATGATTGGCCGTCGACAAATGGAATATTGAGCAATTCAATTAACCCGGCACCCAAAAACATGCCTTCTTCCTTAATTGGCTCCGTACCATGCATTCCAATGTTCAAATTAACAATAGATTGGCCAGGAGGTGTAAATGCCGAAGTGGCGACACCCTGAACATGAGAATTCGACAGCAATTTCGATTTCAATACAGCTACATTATTTCTAAGTTCCATGTTATCGAGTTTGAATATCAACATATTTTTGCTGCTAAACCCCTGGTTCATGGTTTGCGAAAAGCGTATCTGCTTCATCATTATGGCTGTTGCACAAACAAGCAGAATAAAAGCCACGAACTGGAACGCTACTATGCCTCCCGAATGCATGCTCTTAGTCTTATTAAGTGCGGGTTTCAGCAGGTTAACCGGCGTTAACCGACGAATATACAGTACAATATAGCTTCCGCCAATTAAACTGGAAAGAATAGTAACTCCCAGCATCGACAATAAATAAACAGGTTGTGAGAACAAGCTAAAATCGATATTTTTATCAAAGAGCCGGTTAAACCAGGGAATAGTTATGTTTACGAACAAAATAGCGGGTAGCAGACTAATCATACTCAATGTTATGGCATGCATGTATATTTTTGCAGCGATCTGAGTTCGCGTTGCACCAATAACTTTCCTGCAGGCAATCTCTTTCATCTGCGACTGCGTTTCGGCCGTAGAAAGCAATATATAATTAAAGCATGCTATTACAAGAATAAGAATGGCTATACCCTCGAAAAGCTTGATGCTGGAGATGTTGCTGGTTAATAATGATCCTATATTCCATAATTCAACTGAATTGAAATACATCTCGTTAAATGGTTGCAGATGAACTTTTCCTTGATCCTTATTTTTCTGACGACTTTGAAATATAGCTGTACCTTTTGCTTCTATATCGGCAATGGAGGTCTTCCCTGAGGTTAGTATAAAAGTTTGCATTCCTCGCTGCTCCCATGAACCAGACAAATTATCTTCTTTCTTTTCGGTATTGCTAAAATACATTGTTGCACTACCCAACGACAACATAGCCAGTTCGATATTTCCAATAAAATCGGGATGTAACGAAGAATTGGAAGGAAAATGCCTGTAAACACCCGTTACAGTGCATAGTTTCAAGGTTCCGGCGATATTAACCTCCAACGTTTTCCCCACAGGGTTCTGGCCTTCAAAATATTTATTGGCTACCTTATCCGAAATTACAATACTTTCAGGGTTTGTAAAAAATGTGTTCTTATGTCCAGCTACAATTGGAATATCCAGGATTGAAAAAACCGAAGAATCAGCAAGAAGAAAATTCTCCTCTTTAATGAATTCGTTATTTTTCTTTATTTGAGCGTTCCCAACATCATGTATCCTGAAATAGCCCTTTATTCCGGGAATCTCCGCCTTAAATGCTTCTCCAAGTGGGCAAGGCGTGGAACAATCCTGATCGTAAACAACCCTGTAAATACGTGGGCTGTTTGCATGGTACTTATCAAACGAATATTCGTGAAGAATATACGTAAGCATAAGAATTACACAACCCAGACCGATACCCAATCCGATTATTTGAATGAACGAACTGTATTTTCTGGTTACCAACTGGCGAAATGATTGTTTGATAAAGCTTCCCATTTTTCAAATTTTATTTATTCGTATCTGAGTGATTCTACCGGGTTCCGTGTTGCTGCCCGCCAGCTCTGCCATGTAACAGTAAGCATCATGAGCGCTAAAGCAAGTGCTCCGCCTTCAAGGAGCAGAATCACATCGACCTGAGTGTGCTTCGGAAACATCGAAAGATATCCCTGAGAAATAACAAAGGTTATAGGCGAAGCCAGACAAACTGCTATTATAACCTGAATAAAGAGGCCTTTCGACAATTGATTAACAATCCTAAACGAAGAAGCTCCGCACACTTTCCGCACTCCTATTTCTTTCCTGTGCCTTTCGGCAATGAAAACCGAAAGTCCAAACAACCCGAAAAGCGCGGTAACTATAGAAATGATAAAGAATGTATTTACAAGGTAATTCGCCGAGTAGTACGATTTGGCCATTTCTTCTCCGTAATCCAGATGATACTTGAGCTCTACAGGATAATCGGGATTTATCTTTTGCAGCGTTTCCTTTATATAGCTTAATGCTTGCTCGTGTTTTGCAGGATCAATTCTGAACAAAAGATAGTTACTCTGGGTTTGGCTGGGAAAGATCAGTTGCGGCATTTCAGCAAAAATGGGGGGCAAGGCCATATAAGAATCAACCACGCCAATAATCTTGCATTGCTTATCGTTGGCCAGCATCATACGCCCCACCGGATCGGTATACCCAAGCGCGTCCGCAGTCAGCTTGTTTATAACAACGGCATTCTCATAATCGGAACTAAATTCCTTTGAAAAGAAGCGGCCTTCCAGCATTTTAATCTGATAAACATTCAGGTAATCTACGTCGGCATACAATCGATTAGCAGGAAGCTTGTTATCCTTTTCTTTCCAATTGGTCGAAATGCTAACACCCATCATGGGCATAGCACTTGCCCATGAAACTGAAAGAATGGAAGGCTCTTTCTGCATTTCAGCTTTAACTTTATTTAAATCGCCCCATGCATAACCCGTTGCACAAATAACATTTTCGGGATTGCAGCCTAAATTATTCTGATCTGTCAGGTAGCCATTTTGCTTATTGAGCACCATCATTATTTGAATAAACACCACAGCAATAAAGAACTGAAGGGTTGTGAGCGTCCATAGCGACCTGTTTTTGCCTAAAGACATCGCGTTAGTAGACTTGAAATAATCGACCGACCGTGACAGTGAAATTTTCAATGCCGGATAAACGCCCGAAAGCAGGACCGTTGCAGTAAATATCCCAAGAATTATAATTGCCAGTTCCCAGCTAAAAGCAAGAGAAATTTGGGTATCCATAATGGCATTAAAATCGGGGAGAACCATATAAAGCACTACCAAAGCCAGTATAAAGCTCAGTGCTGTAGAAAATGCCGTGTCGCAAATAAGTTGTTTAAATATTCCAAAACGGTTGGCACCATTAACCATACGAGCACCAATTTCCTTTTGTCTACCGGTAAACAGAATATTCGTAAGGTTCACGTAATTGATACACGAAATCACAAGAACCAATATACCGCCTATGAAAAATGCCAGCAGCTTGCCATAATTATTAAAATAGTCGCCATTCAGGTGAACATCTTTTATCGGCACCAGGTATGGATATGCATCCAGAACAGTTACTGGTATCTTAAAATTCGCAGTAATTTTATTGTTAAACGTCTTTATGTCCGTTCCCGGTTTAAGGAGAACGGCATTCATATAATCGGTAGATTGGTACTCGTTATATTTCCAATGTGGAAACCGCTTAGCAACAGCAAAAGGCACAATGATATCGCCCTGCACTACGGTATTCGATGGGAAATTCTTATAAACACCCGTTATGGTGAAATTTATCTTTTGTCCATCGAGGATTAAAAGCATGGTTTTACCCATAGGATCGGCACCTGCAAAATACTTTGCTGCCGTTTTCTCAGATATTACTATGGATGCAGGATCATTCTTCTGTTCTCCTTCAATAAACGGAACGGTATATATGCGAAAAAACGCCGAATCGGCAAATAGAACCTGTTTTTCGAGAAACAGGTTATCGCCTACCCTCACGGTAGCATCGTAAAGCCTGGATATTGAATTCGATTCAATTTCAGGGAACATATTGCGCAGCGTCTCGCCTTCTGGCCCCCATGTGGTCTGAATCCACTTTAAAGATCCAAAATCGCCGGAGATATAAACCCTGCTTATTCGATCAGCATTTTTGTGGCAGTTTTCGAAAGTCAGCTCATGGTAGGAATAAACGATAGCAAGGAGTGCACACGCTAACCCCACGGTTAAACCAAGGATATTAATGGACGAAACCAATCGGTTCTTTTTAAGGTTGCGCCAGGCCATAAGGAGGTTGATGCGTAGCATACTGCGTTGTTTTAAGTTAATTACTATTCATATCTGAGTGATTCTACCGGGTTTCGCGTTGCTGTCCGCCAGCTTTGCCAGCTTACGGTTAGCAAGGCTACTGCCATAGCCAGTATTCCGGCCAAGGCAAATATCCACCAGCTCAGTTCTGTTTTATAGGCAAAGTTCTGTAGCCACGCATGCATGGAGTACCAAGCTATAGGACATGCAACTAAAAAGCCAATGATTACCCATTTTGTAAAGTTTACATTGAGCATGGCCAGA
Source organism: Bacteroidales bacterium (assembly GCA_036261135.1). GTDB lineage: Bacteria > Bacteroidota > Bacteroidia > Bacteroidales > JAAUTT01 > JAAUTT01. The sequence continues at coordinate 17,426 of DATALJ010000320.1, read as the reverse complement.
ATACCGGCTGTTTGCGCCCCGTTAACCTTGCGTATTCCTATTTCCTTAATCCTGAACTGGCAAATAAAAGTAGACAACCCTAAAATGCCAAGAATTGAAACAATTACAGAAAGTAAACTGAAGGCTGAGATCATTTTTGCCTGCTGGCTTTCTTTTGCATACAATACATTTAATTGGTCGTCCAGAAATGTATAGTTGAAGGATGTTTCGGGACTATATATATCATAAACCTTCTTAATATGCTTTATAGCTTCGGAAACATGTGCCTGGGAAACTTTAATACTCATGCTTCCAAAGTAATTTAACGAATGCGAATACCAGAAAGCAAACGGGGTAACGCCTTCTCGCAACGACACAAAGTTGAAATCCTTCATAATACCTACGAGATAGCCATCGCCCACTTTAGTGCCCAGCTTCCAGTTGTATGCTCTGGCTGCTGTTTCATTGCATATAATGTTTTGGCTTTCTTTCTCGCCGGCAATAAACCTGCGGCCTTCAGCCAGTTGAAAGCCCATCATATCCATATATTTATCATCAACCGCCCAATACCAAAGGGTACATTTTTCTCCATTTACCTCGAAAGTATGGCTTTCCTGCGCTCTGCCAGGTACAGCGCGTGAACAGGCAACTTCAGTGATGTATGGACTTGCTTTCAGTCCGCTTTTAAAGGCTTCGAAGTTTTTGCCTATCTCATTATTCATGCGAACTACAAGCGTACTACCCTTATCAAAGCCCAAATTCTTATCTTTCATGAACTGAACCTGCTTATACACGAGTACAGATAAAGCTATCAACACAATGGTTGCAGCAAACTGCATAACGGTTAACACTCCCCTGGGGTTAATCTTCTTTTGCGGAACATTGCGCTTCTTTATATCAACCAACTTTCCGGACGTAAAGTAAAATGCGGGATACAAGCTCGCAACTATTCCCAATAGTAAACTGCCAATAGCCAATCCGAAAAGTAATTTCTCATTTCCATTAAATGGTATGGTATAACCGAATATCTCTACTGTAAAACTCTTGGCTATGTATGACGATATCAAAAGAGCAACTAAAAATGACGCCAGAAACAACAATACAGTCTCTATTACGATGATTCCCATTGCATAAAACCGTTTACTTCCTATTACCCTGTTTATACTGATGTTCTTGATGCGCCTGGGCGCATTGGCTGTAGCAAAATTGATATAATTTACAAAAGCCACAAGGATGATGAGTATTCCGATCCAGAAAAGTGAATTAACAAATACCTTACTATTTGTAGTAAACAAGGGGTTTTCGGCAACATCACCGGCAAAACGCAAATCTTTTAAGGGCCGCACAACAAGGCTAACTGCGGATTTATTCTGGTTATCGTAGTTGTAGTTCGATTTAACCACCGATCGGGTATTTATCTTTTGCTGCAATAAGGCCGCATCGGTACCCGGCTTCAAGAGGATAAACTGCGGGTAATTGGTCATGCTCCAATTCCGCGAACCTTCACCTAACCAACCCTGAAAGGGTATTTTAAGAATGATGGGGCATCGTACCACCGAATTCTCCTGAAAATCTTCGAAAACACCGGTAATTGTGTATGCGGTTCCCGCAAGCTTAATTTGAAAGCCGGTTGGATCAACATTACCCCATGCTTTTTTTGCAAAACTGGCCGATACAATGGCTGTTTCGGGTCTCAGCAAAGGATTTTTCCTGTTGCCATAAATAAAATTAAATGTAAATATCTTGGTTAGCGACTCATCGCTATACGCAAAATCCTCGAAGCTTTTATTTTCAACGCCTCCGGCCTTCCATGCAAATGTTTCTTCGCCCCATTTTCCCCAGGGCATATAAATAGAAGATGCCGTAATCTCCGGAAATTCTTCCTGCAAGGCTTTTCCGGTAAGGCCCATCAGGTAAACCGAAGTTTTCGCACCTTCACCAGGCCTTACCTCTACCCTATAAATGTTCTCTGCATTGTGGTTAAAGGAATCGAAGTGATTCTCCTTCCAAACATACACCATGATAAGGATGAAGGCAGTAAAAGCACTGGTAAGGCCTACAAGATTAAGAACAGATGCAAAAGATGAGTTTTTCAGATTCCGAATGGCAGTTCTAAATTGGTGTATCATAGGTTTGAAATAGTGAATTATTGAAATAAGAGGTTATAACAACTATATTATTTTAAAGCCCGAAGGACTGATATTATTATAGATACAAGTTCAACATTGAAGACAAACCCAGAATGGGCGACATTATCTACCGGATATTATATATGCTTTGCAGATAATTCCACCCCTTTGGGGTTGAGATTGTTTTTGTATAATCATTTCTATAATCATATCATCCCTTCGGGATTTTTAGCAAAATCAAATGAAGTTTTGTAAGAAACTCGTCATTTCGCCAGCGAAATGCACTAGGCTTATAACGAAACCCCTTCAGTTGCTACGCTGTCCAAAGTACGCTTCATCTCTTCGGTAATAACCTTACCATCGAAAAGATTGATTACACGGTGTGCATAGCCTGCATCGCGTTCGGAGTGGGTTACCATTACAATGGTGGTTCCTTCGTTATTAAGTTCATCGAGGAGTTTCATTACTTCCAGACCATTCTTGGAGTCGAGGTTACCGGTAGGCTCATCGGCAAGTATCAGCTTGGGATTGGCTACAACGGCACGCGCAATAGCAACACGCTGCTGCTGACCACCGGATAATTGCTGTGGAAAGTGTCTCTTACGATGACCAATCTTCATCCTCTCAAGAATGGTTTCAACCATTTGCTTGCGTTCAGTGGCTTTCAGTCGAAGGTACACCAAAGGGAGCTCCACATTTTCGTATACATTCAGCTCATCAATCAGGTTGAAGCTCTGAAACACGAAACCTATGTTGCCCTTACGCAAATCAGTGCGGTGTTTTTCCTTGAATTTAGAAACATCAACCCCGTCGAACAGGTATTCACCGCCCGTTGGATTATCAAGCAGTCCTACAATGTTAAGTAATGTTGATTTGCCACAACCCGATGGCCCCATAATGGCTACAAATTCGCCTTTTTGCACATTCATCGAAACATGGTTCAGCGCCGTAGTTTCAACCTCATCGGTCCTGAAAACTTTCATTAGATCGTTAATACGTATCATTTTGTTTAATTTAAGTCTGGTAAACTATTTTTATTTTTTTGACCAAACTTAATGCCATTACAATAAACAAACAAATTACCAATAACTTACAAAGTTACCCTATCCCTAATTGTAAAAAAAACATACACTATGGTGTATAGTTTTTATACAAGGTTAACTTTGGAGAATAATTAACAGCTTACCCTAAAGAAGCTGAGAAAGAGCTGTCATTCCGGCGCAGGCCGGAATCCCTATAGGCTTCGTAGTAAAGGGATTGCTTTCAGCGAAGCCTTTGGCGTTCCGGCCTTCGCCGGAATGACAATGAATATGAAAGAGACACAAAATCTAAATTTGCACGTACCATCATCATGAAAACAGGCAAAATCCTTATTGTTGACGATAACAGAAGCGCTTTAAGCGCATTGTCTTTGCTGTTGCAATTCGAGTTCGACATTGTGGTTACGCTGAACAACCCTAACCAAATCCATAACGAACTACGCAAAAACGACTACGACGTAATTCTTCTCGACATGAACTTTTCGGCAGGTATAAACTCTGGGAACGAAGGTTTATTCTGGCTTAGCGAAATCAAAAAAGTAACACCATCAACCGAAGTAGTAATGATTACTGCTTATGGCGACGTTGAACTGGCTGTAAAGGCTTTAAAACTGGGTGCTGCCGACTTTATCCTTAAACCCTGGGAAAACGAAAAGCTCGTAGCCACATTGCAATCGGCATTGAAGCTCCGTAAATCGAATCAGGAGGTAGAACAACTCAAAAAGCGCGAGCAAACGATAAAGGATGAATTAAATACCGAGCAACGCCTCATCATAGGCTCTTCGCCAAAAATATTGCGCGTATTGCAAACTGTAACCAAAGTGGCCAAAACCGATGCCAACGTGCTTATTACAGGCGAAAATGGTACAGGAAAAGAACTCATTGCACGCGAAATACACCGTAAATCGGCACGCCACAAAGAGCTGCTTGTAACAGTCGATATGGGCGCTATTGCCGAAACCCTCTTCGAAAGCGAACTTTTCGGCCACAAAAAAGGTGCGTTTACAGATGCCAAGGAAGACCGCATAGGTAAATTCCAGCTTGCGCACAAAGGCACACTTTTCCTCGATGAAATCGGCAACTTGCCCATAGCGCTTCAGGCAAAGTTATTGGTGGCATTGGAAAGCCGTACTATAATTCCCGTTGGTGGCAACCAGCCTGTTCCCATCGACATACGGCTTATCAGTGCAACCAACTCACGCCTCGAAACTATGATTAGCAGTGGTTATTTTCGCGAAGACTTACTGTATCGCCTCAATACCATTAGCATTGAGGTTCCTCCATTACGCGAACGCATTGATGATATTGAAAACCTTGCCGCCTTTTTCATCCAGCGTTTCGAACGAAAATACCAAAAACAAGGTTTAAAACTTAGTAATGGCGCAATAAAGAAGCTTACCTCCTACCCCTGGCCAGGAAATATCCGCGAATTACAACATACTATCGAAAAAGCAGTAATCATGGCCGATTCATCCATGCTATTGCCCGAGGATTTTGTATTCCGCAATACAAGCAACAATAACACCTCCGATGCCGAAACACTCGAAGAAATGGAACGGCTAATGATTGAACGGGCTATCGAAAAACATAAAGGCAACCTCTCAGCCGTGGCGACCCAACTGGGAATCACCAGGCAAACCCTTTACAATAAAATGAAGCGGTATGAACTTTAACACGTTTAATCTCTGGTATGCCATACGGTTACTGATATTTGCAGGCATAACCTCCGGCACCACCTTTGCATTCCTCAATAACCGGTGGATACTTTTCTCATTTGGCCTCATGCTCCTTATATTCTCCATATCGGAATTCATATACTATTCTAATTCGCTCAATCGCAAAATAGCATTCTTCTTCGATGCTGTAAAGAACGACGACACAACGCTTCATTTTCCCGAAAACAGGAAAAACAAATCGCTACAAACACTTCATCATAGTTTGAATGGTTTAAACCAGCGCATTTCGGAAATAAAGATCAAAAGCGAAAACCGCGAACGCTTTTACCAGGAAATGATGAAGTACTCTGCCACAGGTATCCTGGCAGTTGACGAAAAAGAGTCGGTGGAAATCATTAACAACTCTGCCCTACAACTCATAGGAATGCTCCAGATAAGCCACATGAGCCTGCTCAGGCAAAAGAACGAGGCCTTATACAATACGCTTAAGAGCGTTAAACCAAGCCAGACATCAACCATTAAAATACTCTCGGGCGACGAGCTGAAGCTCATTTCCATAAAGGTAGCCATGCTCAACTTTGGCAATAAGCAGTACCGTATTTACTCTCTCTACGATATTAAGGCTGAAATTGAGGAGAACGAACTCGACTCGTGGCAAAAGCTCATCCGTGTTATCACACACGAAATCATGAATTCAATAGCGCCGATAACCTCGCTCAGTTCCACACTTAAAAAATTCTTGACCCGCGAAGGTAAAGCCATTGAACATGACCATATCACTAATAAAGAAATTGCCAATACCCTCCATGGTTTGGATGTTATTGAAAAAACCAGCAAAGACCTGATGCACTTTGTAGAAGATTACCGACGATTAACCAAAGTCCCTAAGCCGGTTTTTGCCACTATTGTAATCGAAGACTGGCTGAACCGTATCATTGCGCTTAACGCACCCCGTTTGGAGCAGGAAAATATTGAGCTGAAACTTGTCAACAAAAACAAACTATGCGCACTGACTGGTGATGAAAAGCTGCTTACACAGGTAGTGATAAACCTCCTGACGAATGCAATGGATGCCCTAAAAGCCACAGAAAGTAAGCGGATTATCATAAAGGTAACATCTCCAATACAGGGAAATACTAAAATAAGTTTCTCCGATAACGGCGCAGGCATTGCGCCGGAAGAGATTGAAAAAATATTTATCCCGTTTTACACTACAAAAGAACATGGTTCGGGTATTGGGCTAAGCCTTTCGCGGCAAATTATGCGGGTACACAAAGGAAGTATTTCGGCTATATCGGTGCCTGGGAAGAATACAACATTTACGTTGAGTTTCTAAAAATTGTAAACCGCTTCGCGACTATAATGCGACAAAGTCAGAGACTTCGCCGAACGGCTCCGTAGAATAAATTATTACGCAACAGTTCGACGAAGAAAATATTTAAAATTTTTAAATCCCAGGAGCAAACTTAAACTTCAGACTTTTGTAATAATCAAGCGAATGTTCCGGTTTTTCCATGTTTGCAGGGAAAGGCAGCTTCGAAAATGTTTGGAAATATAATAAACAAGCATCGCGCCACCATCTTGCTTCCTTTTCCTGAATGTTCAACAGCATTTTAACATGCTGAAACCTTTCGGTATCAATATATCCAGCCATTTCATCCCATAAACTGTTCATCGCCCGGACCGAATCAACGCCTGCATTATATTTAATGCACATCTCATTCCATAGGGTATTGCCTGATTTCAACCTGTAATCCCATGGCAAATGATGGAACCACAGCAAATATATATCCGGGCAGGTTTTCGGATCGTTAAACATGCTGCGTACTTCTGGATAATACTGGCTTACTGCATTGCTTCCTGTCGAAGAACGGTTAAAGCCAATGCCTGCCGAATCGGCACGATGATAGTATGGTGCTGTCCAATCCGGACGACCACCCGATACCCATGGCCCGGGACCATAGTGATGGCTTTCGCCCATGATATGATGCAACCCTAGCGGTGTCATATAATTCACAACGGTTTCGCGCGATTCAAGCATCATCTTTTTTACCGGTTCTACAAATTGAGTTTTGTTGGTAAAGGTCATGCGTATCCATTCGTCGGCAATTTGTTCGGAAGTAAGGTTCATATCCCATGCTAATCGTCCGTAGCAATACCAGTTACTTTGCGCAAACGGGTGCCCTGTCCAGTTGCGTTCGTCTCCTATATTTGAAACGCCTGCCATTCCTGTGTTTATGTGCTTATCCAGCGATCCGTCTATTACCTTTGCAACAGTAGAGCCTTGCCCTTTATAATAGGTGTCCGATTCCAGGCATTCTTTGTAATAGGGGGCCATGTAACAGAGGTTGGTGGCTTGCCCAAGGTATTCCTGAGTTATTTGAAATTCCATCATAACAGGCGTTTTGGGTAAAGCGCCGAACAATGGATGAAAAGGTTCCCGTGGCTGAAAGTCAATAGCACCATTCTTTACCTGAACGAAAACATTGGGCAGGAAAGATCCATCGAGCGGTTTAAACTCATTGTATGCTTGTTTAGCTCTATCATCGGGCACTTCATGATCGTAAACAAAAGCACGCCACATCACAATACCGTTATGAGGAGCCAACGCTTCTCCGAGCATAATTGCGCCATCGGCGTGGTTTCGATCGTAGTTCTGAGGTCCGGGCTGACCTTCTGAATTAGCCTTCACCAAAAAACCTCCAAAATCGGGTATATACGTATAAATCTCTTCTGTTTTAGCTTTCCACCAGGCCCTAACCTCAGGATCAAGCGGATCGGCAGTTTTCAGCCCTCCAATTTCGATGGGAGCACTAAAACGAGCCGTCAGATACACCTTAATTCCATAAGCCCTGAAAACATTGGCTAAAGCGGCAACCTTTACCAAATAGTTTTTCGTTAATATCAATGCGTTGGCGTTCACATTGTTTATTACCGTTCCATTAATCCCTATGGAAGCGTTGGCACGTGCATAATCCTTATATCGCGGCGAGATATAATCGGGTAATAAGTGCCAGTTCCAGATGGAAAAGCCGGCGTATCCCCTTTCTACCGTGCGATTCAGGTTATCCCAGTGATTAAGCAGCCGGTATTTCAAAGCGGCCTTAGTGGTAACGGAAAACTCCTTTACCGGTTTCTGGGTCTGAATCAACCGCAGGAAGTTAAACGCACCATAAAGTAAGCCTCTGTCGGTGGTTGCAACAATGGCTATATTCTTCTTTCCTTTATAATTGACTAATTTGATCATGTAGCCATCCTCTCCACATACATTTTTCAGATCAGTTACGCCTAATGCAGACAACAATTGCGCATCAGGCGAGGAAGTAACAATAACTGTTCCGTCTGAAACTGTCTTTACTTCCTGGATTGGTTTAGCCAGAAGTCCATTCAAGCCTAGAATGAGTTCTTCTTTGGCCGAATTAACAACCGGAGTAGAGCCTTCTACATATATACCGGTGATTGCTTCCTGATATTCCGAAAGCAATGCGGGGTTATCCACTTTTACATATCGCAGCCAAAGCTCATATCCGTCTTCGGCCCGTATTGCGTTGCTAAGCAAAGTCAGCGCAACCGACAGCAACAAAAAACCTAATTTTTTTATTCTTAATGACATAATAGATTGATTAGTTTATTAATTGACCCTAAAGATATTATTTAATTTGTTTACGCCTCTTATAACACAAAACAGCCAATACTATATCCGAAATATAAAATTTAACGTATATTCGAAAAATGATTTTTAATCACTTATCCTAAATTAAATGTTTTCAGTGCTGTTCCCTATTTCAAGAAAAATTGTAATTCTCCTTGCTTTATTGATCTATTTGCCTGTAGTCACTTTCGCGCAATCTGCCAAAGAAAATAACAGTCTGGATGAAAAAGTAAGGACTTTTCTTGAGAATCACTCCAACAAATGGACTGATCTGAATATTCCTGCGAGCGACGGCAAATTTATTTACGATTTAATTATTCAAAACAATTACAAATCGGTGCTTGAAATAGGAACATCTACCGGGCACTCTGCAATATGGATGGCATGGGCACTGAGCAAAACCGGAGGAAAACTTATTACCATCGAAATTGACGAAAAACGCTACAAACAAGCACTTGCCAATTTCAAAGAAGCCGGACTACTGGAATTTATTGATGCCCGGCTTGCCAATGCACATAAACTCGTTCCTCAGCTCAAAGGCCCATTCGATTTTGTTTTTTGTGATGCAGACAAACAATGGTACAAAAAATATTTTATGGATATTTCGCCCAAAATACGCATTGGCGGATGTTTTATAGGGCATAATGTTTCGAACTTCGGAAGAACACGTATAACCAGTAGAGGAGGTACAACACGCGATTTTTATAATTACGTTAAATCCCTTCCCAATTACGAAACTTCGGTGAATACGCAGGGCGGAGGCATGTCTATCTCGTACAAAAGAAGCGAATAAAGGGTTATTTAAGTATTACACCCTTATCGTACGTTAAAATATTGGTTCGCCAATGATCAGGGATTGGAATACTAAGCTGTTCTTTAATGGCGTAACACACCAGCACTACAGAACAAGTAGATAGTACTTCGCCGGTTTGCTCATTTACGAGCAGGTGTTCCATCGTTATACTTTTATGACCCAATACAGCCACCCTGGTCTTCACCAAAATAGGGGTTTTCATGAATATGGGTTTCAGATAATCAATCTTTACCGAAGCTCCAACAACGCCTATGGTGTTAAAGTCCATATCTGGAAGCACTTCATCGAAATAATTTACTTTACCCGAATCGAAATAGTTCTGATAAACAGTATTGGAAACATGCCCCATAATATCCACATCGCTAAAACGAACCTGAATAGGTAATATATTTCTAAAAAAAGCGAGTATATCCATATTTTGTAATTACCTGTCGATTAGTTACTTTTTAATTTCATTTCCCATAACCGTGGAGGCATTGATCGTCCTCCCTCTGCTGAGATATATAGGGTCGAATCATTCTTAATCGCTAAACCTTCGGTTTGCGCTCCTCCCAATGCATACAGTTCAATTCTTTCGAAGGTTTCCTTACCATTCAGAAAATCGTCAAAACTAGTAAATACAAATAAACTGGCCTTATTATTCCTATACCCGAGTAAGAACAATTTACCGCCAGCAAAATCAGCCGCGGTAATTAAACAATCGCTATTAAATGTCCTTATTTTCCTGGCTATATACTTACCAGGCGTGGCAGGAATACAGTATACAGTAGTATTGTAAGTTATCCAATCTTTCGTAAACAAGTAAATAGAATCGTTATACCATGTAATGGCTTCGCAATCGAAGGAACTCCTGGTAAAAGAAAGAAGTGATACTGGTTTGTACCCTGGATAGGTAAAACTTATCTTTTCGGCTTTGGGGGCTGTGTTACGGTGCTTCATCAATATTTCTTTATTGATCCGATATATGCACAAATTATCCCGGTTTCCAAAGTTATTGCCCATATCGCCAGCATAAACATGGGTACTGTCCTGTGTAATGTCCTCCCAATCGAAATTATAAGCGTTCCATAACGTAGCGCGCTTAGCAAGAGAAGTGTCGGGCAATGCATATGCAAACAATTCTGCTTCACCACCACTGTCGTTAAAGGTCCATACAAGATTGTTGAAGTAAATCAATCCTGAAGTCTCGATTACATCGGACGTAAGGTTATACTTCCTAATAATTTCAACCTTTTCGTGAGAGCTGGTTGCCGAATTCTGCTGTATTCCTTTTCCAAAGGAATAAATAATTATTCCAAGGGTCAAAATTACAGCTATAAAGATGAATTTATTTTTTAAAGCCATATAAATCGAACATCTTTTCAAAGATGGCAATATTCTGGTAAATACCGGCAAATTTTTCAGCCCCTGGTCCAAAGGCATATACAGGAACCATAACAGCCGAATGATCTTTGGTGGAGAAGTTTTTAATGGGCTTGTGTGTTATAGAATCATTAACCAACGACAAACCGCCAGTTTCATGATCGGCAGTAACAATAACCAGTGTATTTCCATCTTTTCTGGCGAATTCAAGCGCTGCACCCACGGCGTTGTCAAAATCGATCAACTCACTGGTAACGTAGTCAATATCATTAGCATGTCCACCCCAATCAATCATCGACCCTTCAACCATCATAAAGAATCCCTTACTGTTGCGACTTAAAATATTTAAAGCAGTTTGGGTTGATTGGACAAGCATCTCACCTCTTCCTTCAGCAAAGGTTTTATTATGTTCGTCGGCTGTCAGGCAAGCCAGTTTGCCACTTGTAATGTTTCTTGCTTCGTCAATAGAATAACTTATCTGGTACTTCCTTGCTTTTAACGAATCGATAAGATTGAGATGATCTTTACGATCCATAAAAAATTTCTTTCCACCGCCAATAAACACATCGATATCGGTTTTCAGGAAATCGTATGCAATTTTTTCATCGAGGTAGCGACTGTATTGATGCGCAATGAACGAAGCAGGGGTAGCATGGGTAACAGAAGAAGTAACAACCAAGCCGGTAGCAAGCCCGTTATCTTCGGCATACTCAAGAATGGACTTAACAGGCTTTTTTTGCGGATCAACACCAATGTACCCATTGTTCGTTTTAACACCACACGCAATTGCTGTACCGCCAGCCCCAGAATCGGTTATGTAATTATTAGCCGAATATGTTTTGGAAAGACCAATGAATTGAGCCTGTTCAATATTCAACGTTTCTTTTTTAACAGACATTGCCGCGTAAACCTGCGGAAGTCCCATACCATCGCCAATTAACAGAATAATGTTCTTAGGTTTCCTCTCGTGCCGGGCACTCTGAATATTTTTTGAGCAGGAACTAAGCAGAAAAACCAATAATACAAAATAACTAATGCGTTTCATGATAATATTTTAGAATAGTAAAACCAGTAATGAATTGAAAGGTTTAAAAGTATCTATTTTGGCCGAAGCTTCTGTAAAATTTACCTTAAATTTTTGCTAAATTTATGTATACTGTTTTGGTTGTAATTTGAAGAACAAACATTTAAGTGTTCATTTTTCTTTTAAACAAAAATAGTAATCAAATTACTTTGATTTTAAATTAAAATATACTAGTTTTGTTATATATAATTTTAAAGTATATAACTTAAATATGATACCGCGCGAACTACTAAAAGGATCACTCAAATCAATCGTTTTAAAGCTATTAGCCGAAAACGGAAGAATGTACGGGTACGAAATCACCCAAAAAATTGAGCAACTCTCAAATGGGAAAATAAAACTGACCTATGGGGCGCTATACCCGGTACTTCATAAACTCGAAACGGATGGCGAAGTAACCACCGAGTCGGAAAACGTGAACAACCGCATACGCATTTACTACGCACTCACAAAAAAAGGCGACAGCCTTGCCTCCAAAAGAATAGAAGAACTGGAGGAGTTTATTGAGACCATTGGGCTTATACTGAGTCCTAAACCATCACTTGGAATGAACGCATGCTAACCGAACTCGACATACTAACCATCACCGAAACAATAGACAAAGCCGAAATTTCATTTTCACATCTCCGCGACGAACTGATCGACCACGTGTGCTGCGAAATTGAATGCCAAATGGAAGACGGCGCTAACTTCCAGCAAGCATTCAGCAACATCAAAACGAAGATAGGCATCCGCGAGCTTCAGATTGTGCAGGAGAACACCTTATTACTAATTGATAAACAATATCGAATTATGAAAAGATTAATGAAAATTTCAGGCGTTTTATCACTCCTATTTTTAATGACAGGAACGATATTCCGTATTTTCCGCTATCCTGCCTCTAATATTTTAATAGGCATGGGCTTCTTACTACTGTGCTTTCTCTTTCTACCAATCGCCATGTCTATTATGCGGAAAGAGAATAAAAGCAATACAAAACTATTCCTTTTCTTATCAGGGTATGTAGGAATAATTGGTTTTTCGCTGGGAACTTATTTTAGGCTCATGCATTGGCCAGGTACTCCAATCCTTCTGTCCATTGGTCTACTAACGCTATCATTCCTTTTTATGCCTATGCTTTGGGTTACTTTAAAGAGAAATTTAGCATCAACACTCGAAAAAACGGCTGTTTTGATAGGTATTGTAGCTGGACGTCTCTTTTTTGTTGCACTTTTGTGTAAAATGATGCATTGGCCGGGAGCTACAATCCTTTATCTTGTAAGTGTTACCTTCCTAATGTTTGTTTTTCTTCCCCTTTATACCTATACACAGTTTAAACTTAGCACCTATGTAAATGAAAAATTTATTTACATCATTTATGCATTCACATGGGTTATTCTGCTTTCGTTACTCCTCAATTTAAACGTACAATACAACGCATTCAAAGTGTTTGAAGCGGATGCTGCTGCAAAGATTTCCATCACCGAACATTACAAAAGCAAAAGCACCGAAAATCCAGTAAATGCCGATACATTGGCCATTAACGAAACGAAAACTGTTAAACTAAAGGTAAATGAGATTGATCGTATTATTGAAAACACCAAGAAGGATTTTATAACTGCCGCAAACGGCGATCTCCCTTATGATAATAATGATATAACAACGATAATCCAGATACTGGCCAACTATCACAATTACGACAGGTTCCAATCCATATTATTCGACAATAGCAGTCCTGCCCTCGTCATTGCGCAAAAAATAAAAGAAGTTCGCGAATATTTTCTTCAACACTCCCAGTCAAAAGATCAATCAGCCATTGTTTCTGTATTACTCAGCACTTCGATTCCTGAAAATGCTGCTGCAAAAGGCCTTTCGTGGGAGAAGTATCAATTCATGAATAAATATCCGCTTGCACAATACCAAATATTATTGGGTTTGCAGGAAAGACTACGTATTGCTGAAGTAGAAATGATGAATGGTTTGAAATAAGTGTGGCATAGATTTAAAACTTAAAAAAATGAAAAACAAAATATATTATTTCGGTTGGATAGGCAGCTTATTAACCGTTTTAGGAGGTCTGTTTAAAATAATACATTGGCCGCTTGCTGGCATTTTACTGACTTTAGGATTGGTGTCACTTACATTTCTATTTTATCCAGCTGCTTTGCGCAGTAATTATGCAGGATTGGGTAAGAAAAACACTTCGTTGTATGTGGCTATCTTTATTACCATATTCCTCGAAACTTTAGGAGCTTTGTTTACAATTCAGCATTGGCCGTATGGAAACAAACTGGTGATAGCCGGCATTCTAGCCCCCATTGTTATTTTTATGCCCGTTTATCTTTATTATCACATTAAATCGGATAGTCAATCGCTGACAAATTTCTTTTCCATTTTATTTCTTCTCGCCTTTATCTCAGTAATGGATTCACTTTTATCGGTCCGTATCAGCAAAAATATTGTAGATACTTCATTTCAAACAATTACAGCTACCGATATAAGCGATTACAGTACAGTAAAAAGAGCCATTTGCTATAAGCAATTATTATCAGACTCCATCCATAATGAAGAAGTACTTACGCTTAAGCAACAATCGGAAGCTCTTAGTAGTGTTATAACAAACATTGAAAATGAAATAATCACCATGGCTGATGGGAATGCCCATCTGGTAGCGTTTGACAAATATCAAACGATTAAGATGAAAGATGAGACTCAAATTCCCGGCGACGTGATATTCTTCAACGATAAAGGAATAGATTCAGAATTAATAAATAAAATGGAAGCTTTCCGGCAAACGGTTTTACAACATTTTAAACCACAAAGCGACGCAGCCATCTACATATCAGGTTTAATACCTGAAAGCAATCCGAATGATAGGTCCTGGCCACAGCGTTGGTTCAAAGGCTGCCCTGTAGCACTAGCACTTCAGGAACTGAATAACCTGCAAAAAAATATATCGCTCGCAGAATTGGAAGCGCTAAGCACTTTATGCGAGAAAGAAATGGAAGATTCGGTTAAATCTGTTGTGAAACAGTGATGTTTAGTATGGGGACCATCCGGAAACGGGTGGTCTCTTCTTATTTCAAATCAGATCATCAATCGCCAAAGCGGAACAAAAACAAGAATTGCCGTTAACATACACAAACCAATGGATAGATAAACCGCCTGCGTTTCTTCCTTTTTACGTAACGCAACAATTGCAAACAAAAGCGCAACGGCAATAATAACAAGAATATAATATTTAAAATAATAATTTAAAGTCTCAACAATGCCAAACATTCCCCTGGTTTTCCCTTTTGCCGAAAGGTATAAAACCGATAAATTATAATTGTTACGAATGAGCAGGAATAAGCCAAAAGCACCTACAAGAATGGACAGGATTGAGTTTTTGTAACTTTTCATTATACTATCTTGGAATTACAACTTTATACTGCGAAATGGGGCAACAAGTTTCTGTAATTACAAAATAACAAATCCATTCAATGCACTTCCCAGCATTTAAGCTTATACGAAAAGTTAATAAGCCCGGAAACATGGTAATCGTCCGTTTTACCAATGTACAAATACCTGATTTCCGCTCCCAGATCAATCCTTGAGCTTAGTGGAATATAGTAAGAACAGCCTGCTGAAAAGTTAGACATACTGAAACTATGTCCGGTAACTTTATTTTTATCCGATTTATTAAGTCGAACAGTATAGATCATCGAAGCCCAGCCAGTTCCAAAGTTAAGCTCAAGTCTTTTTACTACTGCCATTGATATTGACAAAAATATTGGGATTACCTTAAGGTCAGCCGTTAGTTTCTCTGAATTCCCATCAACTTGAATTCGCGTGGTTGAATACATATAAGTCAAGCCCGACTCAACACCCAATCGCAGTCTGTGTTCGGGTTGCCACACCAACCGGGCAGAAAAAGAAGGTCTGTTCACCTTAACGTCCTCGTCCAACACATTGGTAAATGTATTGAAATAATGTCCAAATCCTGCACCAAGTGTAAGTTTTACACATCGGCAAGAATCCTGTGCCTGTGTATTCAATCCTTTACAAATGGGGAAAAGGATGAATCCTACCAATAACCAAACTCTATATTTAAAAATTGTGCCGGACATAATGAATATAAGCTAACATAGATGGATAGTTTGTTAAAATACCATCAAAGCGGAGATTGGGATCATCCGCTCCATAGGTTGCATAAATTTCCATAAAATCAGGAATATCAAGTGTCCAAACCAGACATTTGCAGCTTGCGGCATGCATTTTCGTAATTTCATCCTTCTGAATACCAAGCGTCCAACGGTAAGCCCAAGCTTTTGATTTTAATGCCAACACTTTATCGGTTTCGAGCTCGCAAATCGATGGATACGTTTGATAATCAGGGTATGTGGATAATTTATCATAGACTTCCTGGGTGGGCACACCTATAAGAACATGAAGGTCCCGCTTCGCTTTTTGTATTTTGTTCAGGTAATCGGCTTGCATGGGAATAATGTAATCAAGCACTTCAGGCGATTTTACATCCAGCCAAACCATGCGAATATGAGTATCATCAATAACGGCATCCAGTGCTTCCTTAAGCGTAGGAATATTTTCGCCATGTATTAGTTTAACAAACGTCCGCAATTGTTTGAATGTATAATCCTCAATCTTCCCCATAAGAGGTCCTTTCTGAACCAAACGAATATTAATATCGTCATCATGATAAAGCACGGGGATTTTATCTTTGGTCAATGCAACATCTATTTCAATAGCGTTCGACCCCAGGTACTCTGTGAACTTTATCATTTCCACACTATTTTCTGAAACGGGCAGTTTATCTGAAGTTCTACCTCCTCCCCTATGCGCTCCAATAATGAATGGATCGGACCGCAACTTAGCAGAAAACCGTTGAATAAGTCGTAATTGAATGCCAAATTTAGGATAATCATTCCCTTTCCCGTACATTCCAACCCATGTTACAGGAGATAATGTGTCGCCTTGCAGAAGAGAAGCCGCATTTTCGAGGGTTAATCTTACCAAACCGTTATTATCATTCTGGGCAAAACGCCAGTATCCTTCCAATATCAGGCTATTATTGGCACTTCCATCATCCAATATGAAGTAATTGGCATTTCGCAAGCCAAACAATGAAATCTTATCGCGTGTTCGCTTAAGGACCAAGGTATCGCCAAACATGTCGCTACCCTCAACCACTTTATAAATTCCTTCCAGTGCATATTTCGTTGCGTCCGTTAACGACGCCGTACCAGTCAGGCCAGATTTATCCATAAAAGAAGGCGTATCGAGATCCCATTCCTTCTGAACATCGCACTTTACAAGCAACACCACCAAAGCCAATACCCACAGCCCTTTCATATTTGACTCTTTTTCATCTTTCATAATACTAGCCCAATGTATACCTGAGGAATGTAATATTGCCTGTTGAAAGCGGAGAATGCTGGCCATGCCGGATAAAAGAACTTCTGAAAATTATTGATTAATCCGGTAATTAGCACGTGGTTTTTCCAAAGATATTGTTCCATGAAGAAAGAAACAGAATAGCCCGATTTAAAATTTTTCGCATTGGTAATCTCTGCTTCCCCCGATTTTATTTTCATCGAAAAGATATTATTAATCTCTCCATAGGCGGTAAATGCTACTTTCTTAAAACGAAATCCAATACTTGCATTGGGGTAATATGCCCATCCCATTGCCTCATTGTCAAAGCCTTCTAC
>DATALJ010000319.1:0-14857 GCA_036261135.1 Bacteroidales bacterium | reverse complement strand
TGGATAAGCTCTTCGTCGATTAAATCGGACGACATTACTGCAGGAGATGTAACCCTCGAATCGGTTTCGAACGCTAAAGTGGGCTACCACTTTGGTTTGGTTTCGCAAATAAAATTCGCAGGAATATATATTCAGCCCGAGCTGCTTTTTTCATCGGTAGGCGGACAGGTTCGTTTGAAGGAAACGACGGTTTCGCATGTTATAGATCAACGATTTAGCAGAATAGACATACCTGTTGTTGTTGGCAAAGCATTTGGCCCATTGCGGCTTGGTGTAGGCCCTGTATTTACTATGGTTTTAAACAGCAGTTCCGAATTAGACGATTTTGGGGCGTATGACGACAAATTTAAAAAAGCAACCATTGGTTATCAGCTCGATTTAGGCCTCGATATTTCCAAAATAGCCATCGACCTTAAATACGAAGGCAGCTTAACCAAGCTTGGCGACGGCGTTACATTGGGAGAAAATAGTTATAACTTCGATTCGCGGCCACGGCAGTTTATATTAAGCGTAGGATTATTCTTTTAAAAGTGGATACATGCTCTGCTCCGTAGTTGGCGTAGTCAGGAGACTACGCCAACTACAACGCTGTCATTCCGGCGAAAGCCGGAATCCGTTCACTACGAAGCCTAGGGAATTGCTTTCAACGTAAACTTCGTAGTCTAGAGATTCCGGCCTTCGCCGGAATGACAGTTCTATTGAAAGCGCCTGCCCCACACGCTAAGCGTAGTTGGAGACTACGCTTTTTTTAACTTCCTCTTTTTTCTTTCCTTTCCCTAAAATTTTATCCACCATCCCAGCACAGTGAGGATATACGGTGTTAAAATAGCAGTAAAAATGCCATTTACAATGAGTCCTATACTTGACATGGCGCCGAACGACTGGCCAATTTCCATCGATTTGGATGTTCCTACCGCATGAGCAGCAGTTCCCATCGACAATCCCTGGGCTATAGGGTTTTTAACTTTGGTCCATTTCATAATGGTATAGCCAAACACGGCACCAAAAATCCCTACCACAACTACAACTGAGGCTGTTAACGAAGGTATTCCTCCTATCGATTGAGATATCTCAATCGCTATTGGGGTTGTAACTGACTTGGGAGCCAGCGAATAGATGATTTCCTTAGACGCACCGAACATTTTAGCAATAAGAACAACAGAAACCACTCCCACTATGCACCCTACAAGCTGGGAAATGAGGATGAGAACGGCCTGTTTCTTTATTTTTTCCAATTGCTGGTACAATGGAACCCCCAGAGCTACTATGGCAGGCTTCAGAAAGAATTCGATAATGCGGCTTCCTTTGTGAAAAGTATCGTAATCGATCCGGAAAACCAATAGAATGACTATGATGATAATGATGGAGATCAGGATTGGATTGAGAATAACGATGTGTGTTTTTTGCTGTAGTTTGAACGCCAGCACGTAAACCACAACAATGAGTAACAGTATGAATAATTCGCTTTGAAGAAGTGCAGCCATGTTCCGGTTTTTTGTTATTGTTTGCTTTTTCTCATGAGTTGGTGAACCCAGCCAGTGGCAACAATTACAATAATTGTACTTCCCAGCGCAGCAACAAGAATGGGTACGAAAGAAGCTTTAATCAGATCGAAGTAAAGCATTACGGCTACTCCAGGCGGAATAAAGAAGAAAGGTAGATTTTTCACCAGGAAATCGGACATGCCTTTGACCCACGAAAGCTTGATCCACCCCATCTTAAGTGATAGCGTAAGCAGCAACATACCGATAATACTGGCAGGGAGCTTAATTCCTGTAAAATAAACGATGAGCTCCCCGATGCCCAGAAATCCAAAAATAACAGCGAATTGTCTTAAACTCATGATACCAACTATTCTACAATTGAAACACCAGATTTATTTTGAGGTTGTAATATTACATAATTTTATTCTGTTTAAGCGCATAAACACCTGGAGAGATGTATAAATGAACTTTGCATCATCTTCTCAGGAATATTTTTCCTTACTTTACAGCAAATTCTACAATAGCCTGTGAACATACTATTAACAACCATTAACTCAAAATATATCCATCAGAACCTGGCCCTAGGGTTGTTGTATGCTCTTAATAAGGATCATTCCGGATTGCACGTTAAGGAATTCACGCTGAAATCGGACACCAACGAAGTAGCCGACTATTGCAGCCCATACGACATAGTTGCTTTTAGCTGCTACATTTGGAACATTACGCTAACACTTGATGCTGCCAGAAAAATTAAAGAAATCAATCCCCAATGTAAAATTTTATTAGGCGGACCGGAAGTTTCGTACGAATGGAACGATATAATAGCACTGCCTTACATTGATTTCATCATTACAGGCGAGGGTGAAACTCCTTTTTCGAAGCTACTGGAAGTGTATCCTAATGTACAACAGGTTCCAGATCTGATATGGAAAAACGAAGGAAACGTAATTGTAAACACGGTAGCCGAAACCTTTGATCTACAACAGTTACAGTATGTAAACCCTTATCTGAACCTGGATGCTGAGGAACTAAAACACAAAGTCTGTTATATCGAGGCGTCGCGCGGATGCCCCAATTGCTGCTCATTCTGCCTGGCAGGCCTGCATAACAAGGTACGTTATCTGCCCATGGAAAACATTCAGTCAAATCTCCTGTATCTCATGGAACACGGGCGTGTTATCAAATTCCTCGATCGTACGTTCAACACCCATCCTGCCTTTGCCATTTCCATCTTTCAGTTTATTCTCGATCATTACAAACCGGGCAATATATTTCAGTTCGAAATGAAAGCCGATATATTGCAGGAAGAACTTATCACATTTGTCCGGAACCACGTTCCCAAAGGCGTTTTCAGGTTCGAAATTGGGATACAAACCCTGAATGCCCAGTCGAATAAGGAAATAAAGCGGAGGCAGCATTTTGAAAACATAAAAAACTTTATAGATCAGGTTTCGGATAAAGTAGAAATACATGTAGACCTGATTGTCGGGCTTCCGCATGATTACATGGCCGATATAAAGTACAGTTTCGAAGAAGTGTTTAAGCTGTTTGCGCCCGAATTGCAGCTCGGCTTCCTGAAATTCCTGAAAGGAACGCCCATACGCGAAAAGTACAAGGAGCATGACTACCAGTTCGATCCGTTGCCTCCTTACCAGATTATCGAAAGCAAATATCTGAGCAGACAAGAAATTGAACGGGTAACTCTCGTAGAACACGCCCTGGACATATATTGGAACAAAAAGCGGGCTTTACATACCTTAAAATACGTTGCGTTAACGTATTCCATATTCGACTTTCTGCATGATTTGGGCTTGTACCATCAAGAACAATACGGGACAATGACTCCGGGCATAACTGAATTATACACAACGCTCTACTCCTTCTCTCAAGAGCAATATCCCAATGATATAGTTCTTCAGGAGCTTACAGCACTCGATTATTACTTGCAGCACAAAATAAAACCCGGTATTCGCTTTTTAACAGAAATTAGCAAGCCGGAGCGCGCTGAAATGCTCAATACGCTTCATTTGAACCACCATAAATACCGATATGTAATGCATCGGGTACATTTCTCGGTACAAAAGCTGTTATATAGCGGAATTGTAGAGCCATCTGATGATATGTTGATTATTGAATATACCGGGGTCGAGAGGCCAAGGATAATAATAGTTAAATAGGTATAGAACTAATTTAACGCTGAAGAATGCGGAACGGTGAAACCCTCGCTGAAAGCAATCCATTTACTACCAAAGGCCAGGGATTCCAACCTTAGCCGAAATGACAAACCACCTTCGATCCAATTTGCACAGATGGCTGTTTATATTTAATCCTTTCAGGATTGGATATTCCTTATTTTTTATGCGCCTTTCCTTCAAAAAACAGATCTTCCTTTAATTTCGTGATACGCTGTTTTACAATCGCCAGTTCTTTAGGGTAATCTTTGGATTCTTCGCTATTAAGGAATTGGGTATAGAGCTCAAAGGCCTTGTTTTTGTCTTTCATGTAATCGCACTGATAAGCCCAGAGCAACAGAGATCCTTTATCCTCAGGATTGGTGTTATAGGCCATTTCGAAGAATTTGGCTCCATTTGCCCAATCGCGTTCACTGTTATAAACAGTGGCAAAGCTTTTATATATTTTGGACTGCACCTCTGACGATGGATAGCGCAAGGAATCTGCCTTTTGTAAAAATGAGAGTGCTGCTTTAGGATCATTCAACTGGACGCAGACATCGCCCAGAAAAAAGTATACATCATATTCATTTACGCCTTCGTTGTACAGCATTTTTGCGGCCCTGGTGAGGTGTTTTCGTGCGGGTTCAAACTGGTTGTCTCTGTAATAGGCATATCCCAGATTTTTCACAACAAATGAAGATGAATCGCCTTGTGTTTTTACCTTTTCGAAATTTTCGATGGCATTTTTGAAATCCGATTTATGATATTGTGCATAAGCCATAGCGGTACGTATCACGGTATTCGTAGAATCAATAGCAAGGCCTTTCTGGCACACGGCAATACTTCTGTCGAAATCGCGCATGGTATTGCATGTATTGGCTATTCGGAAATAAAGGGATAAGTCGTAAGGGTTTACTGCAGCAGCCCTATCTAAGTACCGCAAAGCCATTTGAAAAAGCATTGGATTACCCAATAAAAGTACACATATTCCCGATTGCTTCAGGGCAAAGTAGTTCATAGTATCCAGGCTATTTACAACCGGAGCATAAGTGTTCAACGCTTCTACAAACCTGTTGTTTTTTTGAAAGAATTCGCCGGCCTTGAGGTAGGGGTATATATTCATTGTATCAGCTTCAATGGCCTTTGTGTAATAGAAAATGGTTTTATCGGCATTATTAAGATCTGAATACACATCGGCACATTGCAAAATGCCGTCCGTATTCAGCGTGTCGTAGGCATAAAGTTTTTCAGCAATCACACCGGCTTGGGTTAGCTGATAACGGTTTAATAATTTCTTACTTAGATTAAGGTACCGGGTATAATTTGAGGAATCAATGACTATGGTATCGGGCGAAAATTGTAATTTTTGTGAGAAACCCGTATTCATTGCGCATAAACTTAAAATGAGAGAAATGTAATAAGTAAATTTTTTCATAGATGGGTAGTTTTAAAAATTATAACTTCTGTTTACCAGTGAATTGTATAAGGTTTCATTTTTAAATTCGGGCTTTAATGAGAGAATGAGCGCATCCAATGGTTCTTTCATTGCACCATTGTTATAATACTCCTGAATATTGTAAGCCAAGTAACATTCTAAGACTTCTGGATTTAACTGTTTACGTGCATCGGGTATGGTTTGCTTAAAATGACTTAAAATCTTCGAACTTACACCTGAACCATACAAACCTTTATTCAACAGGCTAAAATAGGTTTGAAGAAATTCGTAATATGCCTGAGTTTGAAGGGCTGCTGGATTGCTAATTGGGACATCGGCAATCCACACGAGAAATTGCGGCGTTAAGAATACCTTTTTACCATAATTCACATTATATAAACTAAAGGCTTTTAGTTTCTCAAGTGCATCGCCATATGTGATTTTCAGCGTTTCGTATTCGACAAACCATTCTGCTAAAGGCGTTCTGCTGTTATATGCTGCTAAATACTGCTTTTTATATCGGTTGGTCGAATCAATACTGACTAAGGTGCCCATCAAATCTTTGGGAGAATGGTAGTTCCTCATTCTCATGTAACAGGTATCGCTTTCCAATGCATTGTAATAATTACAAATTGCATCACTTTTTCCCTTAAAATGTGCCAAAATAGCTTTTTGCTTATCGATATCAATATTTATCTCAAGGGTATCGGAAGGTAAAGCCAGTCCTTTTATCAAGATTCCTCGTGTTCGGGGAAAATTGATGTAACATGAAAATGGGACCGGCCTTTTCGTTTTCAACACATGATGAAAGGGCTTTTCGCTATTACTTTTATGAATAAAGTTGCTTTGGTTTTCAATTAGAAATTGAAGGTTTATACCATCACAATCTTTGGAAACATGGACTATAAGCAGTGAAGAATCGGTGGTATTATAGGCTGATTGCGCTGTAGCTTGCCATGCGGTTAAGAGTAGCAATAATAGGACTTTTCGCATAATAGGTTAGTTGAACAAATGTTAGCATCAAAATAGCGTCAAATATTATGCCTCATTTGTTCAACAAACCCGTTTTTAAGGAGGAAAAATGTAAGAGCCCTTTTACATTGCCGCTTTCAATTCCCATTTTTTAGCTATTGCAGCATTAAAGCCTTCTTTATCCTTTGGGTTTGGTTCTCCCTTGCCTGCTGTAATGAGTTTGTAAAGACTATTTTTTATGTAATTGCTCCATGCTTCGTTGCATACATTGTAGCATTCGTATTCGGGAGTTAGTCCCTGGTGCGTAAACTGTACTTTGGTTTTGCCCTCTGAAGTAGGAACTATTTCAAATACCAGTTTTGTATTCACCCATTCCCTTTTATCATCAATAAAATTGAACTCATTCTCCAAAACAAGATAAACCAATTTTCTGTCTGGAACCATTTCAATAAGCTTGATTTTACACAGATGTATGTCCTTGTAATGATAAAAGAATTCTTCGTTAAGGACGTCGGTATTGCCCTCAATATCCTCCGACCACCAAGCCCGAAAATCCTTAATAGCATTATATACGGTTCGTGAATCCTGATCTACCAGGATCGTTGCTGTAAAACTTTTATTTTCTTCCATACGATCTTTGTTTTAGTTAAATACTTGCTTGTTTGTTTAGTCATTGCCCTAATAACCATAATGGTTAATATGCAGAAAATGCTTCTCTCCGTTATCCTTCGTTTATCAACGTCAACAATTTATGCTGTACATATTGGGTCCAGGCTGGGGCGCAGGAATCATAACATTCAACTTCGGGTTTTAAGCCGTGGTGGGTAAATGTGAGTTGTGTTTTACCATCATGCTCCGAAATTTCGAATATTACTTTGGTTCCTGTCCACTCGTCTGGCTTTTGAAGGAATGAGAGTTCACTTTCAATAACATCCCAAACAATTTTTTGGTTGGGTATAACTTCCGTTAATTTTTGTTTGCTGTAATGCGCTCGGTCTCCTGCCCGGAAAGAAAATTCATCGTTCAGGTTGGCTGAATTACCGGTAAGTTCTTCCGAATAGTAACCCGTCCACCAGGCACGTACATTGGTAATGGCTTTAAACACTTCTTGCGGAGTCTTATTTACCCATGCATTTATTGTAAAGTCTTTTGTTGTCATTTTGCTGTGTTTTAATATTTATACAACAAAGGTATTGGCTAAAATATCTTTCTGAATGGTGCAAAATAGCCATTATAATGGGTTGATTTGGACAAAACTTCTTTATACCTTTGGAAATGAAAATCGATTATTGGTATCTATGAAGCATCTCACTATTCTTGTTCCCAACGGCGAAGGCAACAATTTAAGCAGTATTGTTGGGGCATACAAAATATTCACACGCGCAAATGCTTACTGGAAGAAGAATGGCAAGGACGAATTATTTACAATTCAGTTGGCTGGCATTTCCGAAGCGGTCGATTTCTACGATGGGCTATTTACCGTAAGGCCGCACACCCATATTTCGAAAATTGCAAATACCAATCTCATCATCATACCCTCATTGAATCATAATTATGAAAGCACCGTGCGGCAAAATAAATCATTGATTGATTGGATTGAAACGCAGTACAAACAAGGAGCCGAAATTGCATCAATTTGCACTGGAGCATTTTTACTGGCATCCAGCGGTTTGCTCGATGGGAAGAGCTGTTCCACGCATTGGTCGGCTGCCGAAAATTTCAGAGCCACGTTTCCCAACGTGAATTTGCAGGCTGATAGATTAATTACCGATGAAAAAGGTATTTACACCAATGGTGGGGCTTACTCCTTTCTAAACCTCATTATTTATCTGGTTGAGAAATATTATGACAGGCAAACCGCCATATTCTGCTCCAAAGTGTTTCAGATTGAAATGGATCGGAATAGCCAATCGGAATTTGCCATTTTTGTTGGGCAGAAGCAACATAACGACGAAGTGGTAGCCAAGGCGCAGACGTTGATAGAGAGCCGGTTCAACGAGAAAGTTTCGATGGAGGAATTGTCGTCGAAGTTTTCCGTAAGCCGCAGGAACTTCGATCGAAGATTTATCAAAGCTACCGGCAATACTCCTTTGGAATATCTGCAACGTGTAAAAATTGAAGCTGCCAAGAAGGCCTTTGAAATCAGCCGCAAAACGGTAAATGAAGTGATGTACGAAGTAGGTTACTCTGACTTAAAGGCCTTCCGCGAGGTGTTCCGGAAGGTTACAGGCATTTCGCCTTTGGAATACCGGAATAAGTATAATAAGGATGCGAGCTAGTAACTTCTGCCCCTCGCAAGAGGAGATTTTAGGCACTTTCGAACTTTTTGGGACCTCTTGGAAAATATCTCAAACGATCGTTTTACCTCACAAAACTAGTCATCACCTTTTGTACACTTTCCGGAGCCGGGATTGTTGCACAGGTTTGTTGCTTCATTTTAAGCAGCCATGCCATGTTGCTGGCCAGTACTTCCATAATTTGAACGCCCTCCTCGTCTTTAACCACTTCGCCGGGTATACGGCCATGTATTACGTTCCAGTAGTTGGCTGTAGCCATAAGCATTTCGGAGTAGGTAATGTAATGGTTCAGACAATCGAAGGTGGCTGAACCTCCTGTGCGGCGCACAGCAACAACCGAAGCGCCTACCTTATGACGGAACATGCCGCCATTACTCCCTGCTACATAAAAGGCACGGTCGAGCAGGCTTTTCATGGTACCCGGAACGCCTGCAAAATGTACGGGAGAACCAAATATTAGTCCGTCGGCTTCTTTCATCTTCTGAATATATTCGTTTACCGGATCGGTGGTGATTGAACATTTCTCATCGGCATTCTGGCGGCATTTTCCGCAAGCAAGGCAACCACGAATGGCTTTATTGCCAATGTGCAGTATTTCGAAATCGATGCCCTGTTCCTGTAATTTAGATCCTATAATGGTTAAGGCGTGGTAAGTGTTTCCTTCTTTGTTTGGACTTCCGTTAATGGCCAGTACTTTCATATATTGATTATGTTTTAGGATTTGTTTTGAATTGCAAATTTAATGATTGCCGCCAAGACTCCAAGAAAGGAAGATTCACGAAGAAGAAAAGAGTTTTACCCTTTGAGTTTCTTTGGGACCTTCGCGTCTTTGTGGTTCTCTTAAGGTAGTTTTTTTACCGATAAATAGATTTTATCGGCTTTAAAACCGATAATTTAAATCAAATTAATGCAAATACCGGCTAAGGCGGCAATGCCAAAGCTTAAGAGCGTGCCTATAAGCACATATTCGCTCTTTTGTGTAGCGTTGAAGCGAAGAATAGATTTGGCTGCAATAATTAAGCCTACAGCTTCGTATTGACCAAGCAGGATTAAACCCAAGGCAAGAAAACGCTCGGTGATTCCAATAAGTTTCCCAGCGTTGGGAAGGCTTTTCCCCTCTTCGTTAGTGGGATCGTCTGTAGGTGTTTCGATGGAAAAGGCTTTGAGCAGGAATTTGATAATAATATTGGTAGGCTTGGCACACAGTACATACCCTGCAACAATGCCCACTACTTTGGTTTCTACCGGAATGAGGAAATGAATGCCATACCAATGATTATACAGGATAACAATACCGATTAATGTAACCATATGCAGAAACTGGTCGATAAAGAAAAGGTACTTTACCGGAGTACGAAGTAAGGTATGGCTTTTAAATGCATCAATCACAAAATGTATCAATGTTATTGCGAGCGCTGCTTTCCAGAAGCTCCAATCGAACGATAGCGTATAACTTGTAATAAAAACAATACCTGTATGGTAAAAGAGATAGCGGGGAAAAACTCTCGTTTCTTTAATGTCGCACCATCGTTGTGGTTGGAATACGAAATCGGCCAGCAGATGAGCCGTAAACTGCAGTATGAGGAGTTGTATGATGGTCATTGTATTGAATTTTCAAAATAATTAACTGTTTTTTCTATCGAAAGCCAGCCGGCAGCTGTGGAATGTTGGCTAACGGTTGACTGGGATTTGCTTAAACGTTGCGAAATTTCCTTTTCACTTAAATTCAATAGTTTGTAATAAAGAATTTGACTTTGCTTGGCCGAGCATTTCGAAATAATGGTGTCGAGCAACGAGAAAATTGTCTCGTATGGTTCCTGCAATGAAATATCATTTGAGCAAAAATACATGGTATTCTTAATTACAATCTTTTGTTTATCTGAGGTAGAAATGTTTTTTATTGCTCTGCCCGAAAGATAAATGGCCTCACCATCTATTATCCCAATTTCAGGATCGAGTTTAACCAGGGGAGCAACAGCAACAGCAAGCCTTACACCATGTTCGTTGAAGTACTTAAGCCGGTTGTCTTTGATGGCATTTTTACTAAAATCGAACGATTTTACAAGGGTTTTCAATAGCAAAGCAATACGCAATGCATATTTCGGGGAGTCTATGGCACATTCAATATAATCGCCTTGCACCAACCGCCCAAAAAAAGAGTATTTTCCATACATAACAGTTAAATCGAGCAGTAGTTGTTTAATTGCCGATTCCAGTCCTCTTTTTTCCTCCTCAGCAAGAGAAGTGTAGGAAATAACATCCGCAGAAATGGTAGCAAAGTTCTTCATAAGTCAGTTTCTTTTGGTATCGCTCAAAATTTATTATCGGTAAATATACTAATAAATGATAAATATCGGCAAAAAAACCGATACTTATTTTATTTCTTTTTCAGAAACATATTTGGCAAAAAAATCTTTATACATAAATCTTATTGGTTTATTAAGAGCCAGCGGTTAGTTTACAAAACCCAACTTTGAAGCTATGACAAAGACCCGATTAGAAGCATTCAGCGATGGAGTTCTTGCAATTGTTATAACCATTATGGTTCTTGAATTGAAAGTTCCGCATGATATAAGTTTTCATGCCTTGTGGCGTTTAGGGCCGGTTTTTATCAGTTACGTTCTAAGCTTTGTATTCGTTGGTATATACTGGGGGAATCACCATCATTTGTTACATACGGTTCAACGTGTGAGTAGTAGGATCATTTGGGCCAACATGGCGTTATTGTTTGCGCTTTCTCTTATACCCTTTACTACAGGGTGGATGGGAGAAAATAACTTTGCGCGTTTGCCCGTAGCCGTTTATGCAATTAACCTGCTCTTTTGCTCTATTAATTTTTATATTCTTCAGAAAGTAATTATTACTGTTGGTACTAAGGATTCTGCATTAATAGATGCGCTGAGAAAGCAGGAAAAGAAAGGTATTACTTCCCTTTTAGTTTATGCCGCTTCGGTGGGTATCGCTTTTATTTACCCGTTTATATCGGCTTTTCTCTTTGCGGTGATGGCTGTTTGGTGGCTCATTCCCAATAAAAATATTGAAAAAGCGCTGGAGGAATAGTTTATCGAAATTCTCCTTTTTTACTTGATCACCGAATTCGTAACCTGTATATTCGTTGCCTCGTGCATCGAAATTCCTTTGTATTTAGGATACCAAGAGCCACCAATGTTGTTCTGAATGGTTGATTTATCAATAACGATATTACCCGACATATCGTTTGTAACAAAGAATATGGCCGAACCATATGCATTTACCTGATTTTTTTCGATTAAAGTGCCGTAAATTTTAAGGGTCATTGTGTTGCCATCGTTATAAATGGCGCCTCCGCTCCCACCCCCGGGTGTGCCATCCCTTTTAGGATTACCGCCGTTACCAATAGCCTTATTTCCCGAGAAAATACAATTGATTATGGTCCATGAAACATCAATACTGCTAATTGCACCTCCGTTGGAGCCCTGATTCCCAAGCTCTCCCGAGCCGCCAAAAGTACAGTTTACAAGGTAAACCGGAAGATTGGTATACTGACTATACACCGCAATAGCGCCACCACCAAGATCGGGGCCAGTACCTTTACAACGGTTGTTGAAAAAACGACAGTTTACAGCTTTAAAGCGACCGCCACGAACCCATACAGCGCCGCCTCCGGTAAATTCGGGTTCAGCAGACGAATTACCATCAACAAGCGTAATATTTTGTAGTGTTAAGCGAGGAAAGTCCTGGTTTTGGCAATGATCGGTAGCCCAAACCTGAGCTTTGTCGCAGGTATTCATGTATATAATACGGGAATGCCCGTTACCACTGAGAATAACCTTTCCGCCTCCATCAATTACCACATCTTGCTTGGCATTGTTCACAATTTTGGCAGGTTTATCAAGACGAATTATCACGGGATGGGGGCCGCCATTGAAAACAATCTTTCCACCTTTGGCTACAGCAGCAATAAACTTTTCGGCAGTAATGCTTTCGGGTGTGCCATCGCCAATCACCTGGTCGGGCTTGGATACGTCAACTGCGGCTGCTTCAGCAGGTATAGTATAGTTACCACCAGGATTCCCGGCAGGAGGACCACTGTTGGGATCGGCCAGAGGCTTGTGAAACTCGTTGTATGGTTCATCTTTCTTACAATTATTAAATACCAGAGAAGTAAGTAATAAAAGTGACGTAAATAGTAAGATTAGCCTACCTTTTATACGGATTCGCCTCATTTAATTATTGTTTAGGGTTAAATATATTTCCATGATTCCAGGACGTATTCGGGAAAGCACGCGTTACAAACGCGCGCTAGCTTAGTTTTGTCATTCCGGCCTTCGCCGGAATGACAGTTATTTCACAGCCTCATTCTGGCAAGAATTTACTATTTTCTACCGTTCGCACTGCAGTTGAAGAACTCGCTGAAAAATAAGAACTGATACTTCACGGCATTGGCCCAATATGGCCAGTTGTGCACACCGGGACGTTCAATGTAATCATGCGGATACTTTGCTTCCAGCAGTTTCTTGTGCAGATCTTTATTCACATCATAAAAGAAATCGTTTACACCACAGTCAATGATGAGTTTCAATGAACCTCCTTTGAGTAAATCGACCATATTCACGATGGTATTTTTATTCCAGTTTTCAGGATTTTGATCCAGGGTACCAAGGCGTTTAGCAATGTCCCAGTCGTTTGGAAAAGGTCTAATGTCAA
Source organism: Bacteroidales bacterium (assembly GCA_036261135.1). Taxonomy (GTDB): domain Bacteria; phylum Bacteroidota; class Bacteroidia; order Bacteroidales; family JAAUTT01; genus JAAUTT01. Next base: position 1,809 of record DATALJ010000319.1, on the reverse strand, counting down.
CCCCGCCGCTCATGCTGCCGCCCGCACCAAATACATCCTGATGGCGGAAAGAAAGATAAAGCCCTCCGTGGCCACCCATGCTTAAACCCGTTATCGCCCTTCCGGATTTATCCTTAATTGTAGCATAATGGCCATCTATATAGGCTGGCAATTCTTTCGAAACATAGGTTTCGTAACGATAGGTGCTGTCAATAGGACTATCGTAATACCAACTGGTGAATCCGCCATCGGGGCAAACAATAAGTACCTGGTAGGTATCGGCCAACCTGATTACATCGGGGGCTTTCAGTACCCAGTCTTTATAATCGCCAGTTGCTCCATGCAACAGGTAAACAACCGGATCGACTTTAGTAGTCTGATACCCATTGGGCAGAACAATTACGTTCTTAATGGTTTTGTGCATTGATGAACTCTCAACCTTAAGTGTATCAACTTTGGCAGCAAAGCCAATTGCTGTAAAAAACAATAAAATACTCTGTGTAATAATTAGTTTCTTCATAGTCTTATAAACGATATAATAAATAAAACATTGTTTAGCTTTTGGCAAGATAATTAATCAAAAGTAATTTAATCAATGTTGTCCAATTAAAGTTTTATATATTCCACGTAACACCCAGTCATATATTATCATAAGGTCACTCCTAACAGGGCTTACTACAAATAGACCGTCGCTAATGCGACTTCTTAAAAACCCTCACTTTTATTATTTATTTAAAAATACTTACTACAACGAATTAAATACAGGATACAATGTCAATTATTATCCACTTACGTATTTCACGTAAATTGCCTATACAGATAATGAGGCAGGTACAATCTTTTCTATTTTCGTGGTATAAATAACAATAACAAAATTTAAACAATATGGCCGACTTGCTAAACGTAAAGGTTAATGAATTCATGGCAAAAGTTATTGCCAAGAACCCTGGCGAAGTTGAATTTCACCAGGCTGTAAAAGAAGTGGTTGAATCGCTGATGCCTTTCATCGAAGAAAACCCAAAATACAAAGCTGCAAAAATTCTTGAAAGAATTACCGAACCAGAACGTGTTCTTATGTTCCGTGTTCCCTGGTTAGATGATAGCGGCGAAATCCAGGTAAACCGTGGTTTCCGTATTCAAATGAGCAGCGCTATTGGCCCTTACAAAGGCGGTTTGCGCTTCCACCCTACTGTTAACTTAGGTATTTTAAAATTCCTTGCTTTCGAACAAGTATTCAAAAATAGCCTCACAACCCTCCCTATGGGTGGTGGTAAAGGTGGTTCTGACTTCGATCCTAAAGGAAAATCAGACAATGAAGTTATGCGTTTCTGCCAAAGCTTCATGATTGAGCTTTCTAAACATATTGGTGCTGATACCGACGTTCCTGCTGGTGACATAGGTGTTGGCGGTCGTGAAATCGGCTATTTATTTGGTCAATATAAGAGATTACGCAACGAATTTACCGGTGTACTTACTGGTAAGAGCCTCGAATGGGGTGGCAGCTTAATCCGTCCTGAAGCTACAGGTTACGGTTCTGTATATTTTGCAGAACAAATGCTTCATACCCGTGGCGAAGAAATCCGTGGCAAAGTAGCTACTGTTTCTGGTTCAGGTAACGTTGCACAATATACCGTTGAAAAATTAAATCAACTTGGTGCTAAGGCTGTAACTATGTCCGATTCTCAAGGTTTCATCTACGATCCGGAAGGAATTAACATGGAAAAACTGGCTTGGGTAATGGAACTCAAGAACGTAAAACGTGGACGTATCAAAGAATATACTGATAAATTCAAAGGCTCGCAATACTTTGAAGGAAAACGCCCATGGGGA
>DATALJ010000318.1:0-41000 GCA_036261135.1 Bacteroidales bacterium | reverse complement strand
TTTGAAGAGAATGCCGGTGAATACTGGGAGGCACCTTACTTGGGAATTGAAAAGGCCTGGAAAGAGATTGCCGACTATAATATAGTTCTCAAAAGCTTATTTTACAATCAATTCAGCGCAAGCTCCTTTAAGCAGAAAGTAAACGATCTTCTGGAAATTAACCCCGACGCCGTAGTTTTGGCTCCCACTTTTGTGGAGGAATCCATTCAACTATGCCATCAACTGGACGATAGGGGCATTCCTTATATATTCATCGATTCGAATATTGAGGCTGTAAATAATATGGCCTATTTTGGTCAACACTCCTATCAAAGCGGCTTTCTGGCGGCACGTTTGCTCGAATCGGGACTAAATGAAGAGAGTAAAATTGCTATTTTTTCTCCGGAAGGTGAAGCTTTGTCTAACCAATCCATAAGCCGTGAAAAGGGCTTTGTGTCTTATTTTGAAGAGCGTAAAATCCGTCAACGTTACCAATTCCTAACTTGTAGATATGATGTAGTTAATGAGGCCAAGCGGGAACAGCAAATTATCAATTTCCTTGAGAAAAACAGAACTGTGTCTGCTGCTTTGGTCTTCAATTCGCGGGTTTGCGATATTGCCAGGATTATTGAGACGCATCAAATGAAAGGTATCAAACTGTTGGGATATGACCTTTTAAAGGAAAATGAGGACTTTTTAAGAAAGGATATTATCACATTCCTTATTGCGCAGCGCCCGGAGGAACAAGGATACAGAAGCGTTAGCAGTTTGTTCAACGCTTTGGTATTGAAACGAGAAATCGTTAAAAATCAATATATTCCTATTGATATACTCACGAAAGAAAATCTTGAATTTTATATAAATTTTACAAAATAGTCTAACAAAATATTGTAGCAATGAGATTAAACAAAGAAATGGTGATGGATTATCAGAAGTTTCCTGAACGGATAATCCAATTTGGTGAAGGTAATTTTTTAAGGGCTTTTGTAGATTGGATGGTTAATGAGATGAATGACAAAGCCGATTTCGAAAGTAGTGTTGTGCTTGTTCAGCCTATAGAGAGGGGTATGGTAGACGAAATAAATAAACAAGACGGATTATATACACTTGTAATGAAAGGCTTGAAGAATGGCATGGCCAGCTTTGATACTCAGCTTATACAATCGGTATCGAGGGGCATTAATCCTTATTCCGACTTCAAAGGATACCTTAAGCTTGCCGAAAATCCTGATATGCGTTTTATTGTATCGAATACAACCGAAGCTGGTATTGCATTTAGTGCCGATGACAAGCAAGATATGACTCCACCCAGGACTTTCCCGGGAAAGCTTACCGTATTACTTTATCACCGCTACAAAACGTTCAAAGGAGATAAAAACAAAGGCTTTATTATTCTGCCTTGCGAGTTAATTGACCGCAATGGCGATAATCTGAAGAAGGCCGTATTGCAGTATTGCCAGTTGTGGAACCTCGAAATCGACTTTCAAACCTGGTTAGCAGAAGCTAATGTATTCTGTAATACTTTGGTTGACCGCATTGTACCAGGCTATCCTGCCGATACGGCTAAAGAAATTGAGGGTAAAGTAGGTTACGAAGATAAACTGATTGTAGAAGGCGAGCCTTTTCACCTATGGGTGATTGAAGGTCCCGAATGGATTAGCAATGAGCTGCCTGCACACAAGGCAAACCTTAACGTGCTTTTCGTTAACGATATGACCCCTTATAGAACCCGCAAGGTACGTATTCTTAACGGAGCCCATACAGTTATGACACCGGTAGCTTATTTAAGTGGCATCGAAACAGTTCGCGAAGCCGTTGAACATCCTTTGGTTGGCGAATACATCAATCAAACGTTGCACGAGGAAATTATTCCTACGCTTGATCTTTCGCGCGAAGAATTGGTAAACTTTGCAGCCAGTGTTCACGAGCGTTTCCTCAATCCGTATGTTAAGCATTCGCTGATGAGCATTTCGCTTAACTCCATGTCGAAGTTCAAAGCCCGCGTGCTGCCTTCGCTTACCGAGTACAAAAAGCGCAAAGGTAATATTCCTGCGCTGATGAGCTTCTCTTTTGCTGCTTTGCTAGCATTCTACAGTGGTAAGAACGGCAATCAGACTATTGCTTTGAAGGACGACGATTACGTGTTATCGCTTTTCAATACCTTGTGGGGCAAATATAACAGCAAAGAAATTACTGCTGATCAGCTTGTAACATCAGTTTTAAAGGATACAATGCTTTGGGGCGAAGATTTAAGCACTATTCAAGGACTCGCTGAAACTACATCCTCTTTCCTCAAGGATATTTTAAAGGATGGTGTATTGCAAGTACTGGATCGCCTGATGAGCCAGAAGGCTTTACAGAAGAATTGATTATGAGTTCTAATGCAGAATAGCCACTAAGACTCTAAAACACAAAGATACGGGAAGACCTTCTTGTTGTATTCTTTGAGACTTAGTGTCTTTGTGGCATCTCAATTTGATAACAAACATGAACAAACTCATTCAAATAGATCATAAAGACAATGTAGCTGTAGCTTTGGTTGATTTAACCAAAGGCGATACGGTTTCTGTAAACAACACCTCGTTTTTGCTGCAAACGGATATTCCGAAGGGCCATAAAGTGGCGCTTTCATCCATTGCTAAGGGCCAAAACGTAATAAAATATGGTTATCCGATAGGTCATGCTACAGAACCCATATTACAAGGGGAGCATGTGCACGCGCACAATCTAAAAACCAATCTGGAAGGGTTGTTAAACTATCAATACAACCCCGAACTTACGGATATTGCATTTCCCAAACGTAATCTTACTTTTAAAGGCTTTCGCCGCAAAAACGGGGAAGTGGGTATCCGCAATGAAATATGGATTGTACCTACTGTTGGCTGCGTAAACGGAATAGGAGAGAAGATGGTGCAGGCTTTAAAGGCCGAAACAAATACTGTTGGAATTGATGCCATTGAAATATTCAAACACAATTACGGGTGTTCGCAGTTGGGTGATGATCATGAAAATACCATGAAAATACTGCGCGACATCGTGCTTCACCCTAATGCGGGAGGTGTACTGGTTCTTGGGCTTGGTTGCGAGAATAACCAACCGGATAAATTCAAGGAATTCCTAGGCGATTTCGATCAAAGTCGCATTAAGTTTCTTGTTACGCAACAGGTACAGGATGAGCATGAGGAAGGAATGAAGATTTTGCGCGGATTGTACACAAGAGCAATTGCAGATAAACGCGAGGATATTGATATCGCGGAACTAAAGATTGGACTGAAATGTGGTGGATCTGATGGGTTTTCTGGTATTACGGCAAATCCATTGCTAGGCGTGTTCTCCGATTTCCTCATTAGTCAGGGAGGGACAACCGTGCTTACCGAAGTTCCGGAGATGTTTGGTGCCGAAACATTGCTGATGAACCGTGCCGAAACTCCGGCAGTTTTCGATAAAACTGTTCATCTCATCAACGATTTCAAAGATTATTTTATCCAGAATAACCAACCTGTATACGAGAATCCTTCGCCTGGCAATAAGGCCGGAGGTATATCAACGCTCGAAGAGAAGTCGCTGGGCTGTACCCAGAAATGTGGTAAGGCTATTGTAAGGGATGTGATGATGTATGGCGAACGTATTTCACGTAAAGGTCTAAATCTCTTAAGTGCACCGGGTAATGACCTGGTAGCATCCACAGCTTTGGCTGCTGCAGGTTGTCATATGGTTCTTTTTACCACAGGACGCGGTACTCCGTTCGGAAGTTTCGTGCCAACCATGAAAATTTCTACCAATAACGATCTGTATAAAAACAAACCACACTGGATTGATTTCAATGCAGGCGAAATCGTGTACGGTAGAGCTATTAACGATGTTTGCGAAGAATTCATTCAGTATATTATTGAAGTTGCCAGTGGAAGAAAGGTAAACAACGAGTTGAAAGGATACCGCGAAATAGCTATCTTTAAAACCGGGGTTACTCTTTAATTTAAACGCGAAGTCGCAATGACGCCATTCAATTGTTGTTATTGCAGTTTTTTGTTCTTTGAATATTTACATTAGACATGCAAAGCTGTTAAGCCTTCAATATTAATTTCTTTATTGCGTCTTGGCGGCTTTGCGTTCATATACTTGTTTCAACATTTACTAACTAAATACTACCAATATGAAATATTCATTCGATGACCTAAAGGGTAAAGTATGCGTACTTACCGGTGGCGCTGGCGTTATAGGGGCTGCTTTGGCTCACGGTCTGGCATCTGTAGGTGTTAAAACTGCCATTGTTGACTTAAACAAGGATGCTGCTGATAAACTGGCTGCTGAAATACAACAGGAATACAAGGTAACTACTATTGGCGTTGCTGCAAATGTGTTAGACAAGGATTCGCTTGTGGTTGCGAAGAAATCGATCAATGAAAAGCTTGGTAAAATTGACATTCTCATCAATGGGGCAGGGGGAAACTCCCCGGCAGCTACAACACAAGTTGAGGAGATGACGCAATCCAATGTTTCCGAGCTGGAAAAAACATTTTATGGTCTGGGTATCGATGGATTCCAGAAAGTATACGACCTGAACTTTAAAGGTACCTTGCTGCCTACTATGGTATTTACTACCGATATGTTGGAGGCCGGCAAAGGCTCGGTACTGAATATCTCGTCTATGAATTCTTACCGCCCGCTTACAAAAATACCGGCATACTCTGCGGCAAAGGCTTCTATCAATAACTTTACACAATGGCTTGCCGTACACTTGGCTAAAACAGGTATACGTGTGAATGCTGTTGCTCCGGGTTTCTTTCTTACCAACCAGAACCGATTCCTGTTAACAGATGAAAAGACAGGAGAAGCCACACCCCGCGGCAAAAAGATCATTTCCAATACGCCCATGGGCAAATACGGAGATCCTGAGCACTTGAACGGCACTGTATTATACCTGCTTTCGGATATTTCAAGTTTTGTAACCGGCATCATTATTCCTGTTGACGGAGGTTATAGCGCTTATGGCGGCGTGTAAGAAAAAATAGGTTCAATGCGCTTCTCTGTCATTTTTAAACTTAAATTTGGGACTTTGTGACACAAACATCAAACTATTCAAAATGACCGATAAACAATGGAACGACCTCAAGAAGGTTATCAATGGTGAAGACATAGGCTATACTCCAACCGGATTTATTATCGACTGCCCATGGGTACCGGGCTGGTATGGTGTAAACATTCTGGATTATTTTACTTCAGACGAAATATGGGTTAAGTCGAACCTGAAAGCAATGAATACGTTTCCGGACACATGGTTCTTACCCGGCTTCTGGAGCGAATACGGGATGTGTACCGAACCATCTGCTTTCGGAGCCCGGTGCGTGTTTCATCAGAACGAGTTTCCTTTTGCCGACAAAACGATTTTCAGCACGGAAGATATAGATAAGATCGTGAAGCCTAATCCCGCCGTGGATGGCATGCTTCCATTCATGCTCAACAGGCTTAAGCTGAATCAAAAGGCGATGGAAGAAGCCGGACATCCAGTTCGATTCTCAGTTTCAAGAGGTCCACTAAATATAGCTACTTTTCTTATGGGCGTTTCGGAGTTTATGATGGCTTGCCTTATGGAACCAGAGCGCATTCACAAACTTATGACCATTATCAACGAGTTTCTGATTGAATGGCACGAACTTCAGCGCAAGACATTCCCTACCATTGATGGTATGCTTGTGTTAGATGATGTGGTAGGCTTTGTAGGCGAGGAGGAATTTAAAGAATTTGGCCTACCTTATTTCAAAAAGCTATACGATGCGTCTGTTTCGGTTAAATTTTTCCATAACGATGCTGAATGTGAAGTTTCGGCCCCATATTATCCTGAAATAGGTATTAATCTTTATAATCCGGGTATTCAGCTCCATGTAAACAAAATTAAGGAGCTTACAGAGAACAAAATTACCATAATTGGCGGTATACCTCCGCGCGACGTACTCGCCAAAGCTACTCCTGAGGAAGTAAAAGCAGAAACAGCCAAAGTGCTTTCTGAGCTTACCGAAAAGAGGAGATTTATAATGTCCTGTGCAGGTGGAATGCCGCCGGGAGTGAGTACAGATAATATTTTGGCCATGATTTCTGAAACAAAGAAATAGATTTCATTAAAACATTACTAACATGCTCTACTATGCCAAAGGGAGCAAAGAAACTGCTCTTACAATCAACGATTTAAAGGAAGGTTTATTCACTGCCCTTGATAAAATTGGATACAGGAAGAAAGTACTTGCTTTACCTCCTGATTTTACAAGGTTTCATTCGTTCGCAGGTGTACTTACCGAAATGTCGTGGGAATATTACAAGGATAGACTTACTGACGTTCTTCCTGCCTTGGGAACACATACCCCTATGCGGGAAGACCAGATTATCCGTATGTTCGGTAAAATGCCACAAAATTTATTCCGGCCTCATGATTGGCGTAACGATGTGGTAACCGTAGGCGAAGTCCCTGCCTCTTATGTTAAGGAGCAATCCGAAGGTCGGGTCGATTATGCATGGCCTGCTCAGGTGAATAAGCTACTTTTAAATGGCTGCTACGACCTGATATTGTCTATTGGTCAGGTTGTACCCCACGAAGTAATCGGGATGGCCAACTACAATAAGAATATATTTGTTGGTACTGGCGGTGCTGAAGGGATTAATAAAAGTCATTTCATAGGCGCCGCTTATGGTATGGAGCGTATCATGGGACGGGCTGATAATCCGGTGCGTCGTATATTGAATTATGCATCGGACCATTTTATTAAGCAACTCCCTATTGTTTATGTGCATACCGTGGTTGGAAAAGGAGAGGACGGCCATTTAGCTGTTCGCGGCCTGTTTATTGGTGATGATATCGAGTGTTTTTCGAAGGCTGCCGAGTTGTCGCTTCAGGTAAACTTCGAAATGCTGGATAAACCGTTGATGAAGGTGGTCGTATATCTCGATCCTTCGGAGTTTAAAAGTACCTGGCTTGGCAATAAAAGTATTTATCGAACACGTATGGCCATTGCCGATCAAGGAGAACTGATTGTACTAGCTCCTGGACTGCATGAGTTTGGCGAAGACAAACAGATTGATGCATTAATCCGAAAATATGGATACATAAACACGCCGAAAGTGCTTGAACTCACGGCTAGCAACGATGATTTAAAAAATAACCTGAGTGCCGCTGCACATCTCATCCATGGGTCGTCCGAACGAAGATTCCAAATTACCTATTGTCCCGGCAACTTAACTGAGCAGGAAATCCGCAGTGTAAACTTCAATTATGCGCCATTAACCGATATGATGGCTAAATACAATCCCGGTAAGTTGAAAGATGGCTTTAATATTGTGAATGGCGAGGAAATATTTTATATATCGAATCCGGCACTTGGCCTTTGGGCATATAAGGAACGTTTCAAATAACTACAAATAAAAAAGGCTGCCAAATCTGGCAGCCTTTTTCGTATTTCGCTTTTAATTATTGAGCAGCTTGAGTTGTATCAGCAGCAGCTGAAGAATCAGCAGCAGGTTGTTCGACTGCAGGAGCAGCAGCAGATGAATCAGTAGTAGATTCAGTTGAAGCACCACCACCACAGCTAGTTAATACCATAGCACTTACAAAAAGAGCAGCGAAGAATAAAGATACTTTTTTCATGATAAATAAATTTTTAAATGTTATTGTTATTTAAGATACTCACCACAAAAGTAATGATTTGAGAATAAAAATGGCTCATATGTTAATAAATATTTTCAAAAATTTATTCTTGTGTATAGAAATGAAAGCTATTATTCGCTTTGTTCACTGTTTGGGGCTTTTATTAAATCATTGATTACTACTGAAGCTATGAAACAACCAAATAATGGCGGCATAAAGCTGATGGTTCCTACGATCGACTTCTTATTCATTTCGTCTTCGCAAGGAATAACGCTGTCTTTAGATACCTGTTCGATGGAATAAATTACCTTAATACCTTTGGAAATGCCCAGTTTACGGAGCCGCTTGCGCAGAACATAGGCCAGTTTGCAATTGTATGATTTCGAAATATCGTCAATTCTTACACCGGTTGGGTCCAGCTTGCCACCTGAGCCCATTGAGCTTACAATGCGCAGGTTTTTCTTTACTGCATGAAATATGAGGTATAACTTGGGCGAAAGTGTGTCAATTGCGTCAACTACATAGTCGAAGGGTGTATTTAGAAGCTCTATCATCTGGTCGTCGCGGATGAATTCGTTGACAGCATGGATCTCGGCTTCAGGGTTTATATCGTTCAACCTTTCCTTCATCAATAGCGCTTTGGATTGACCGTTAGTGCTTGTAAGTGCCAGTAATTGCCTGTTCCGGTTACTGGGATGCACCGAATCTCCATCCACAATGGTCATTTTACCTACACCTGTCCTGCAAATAAGTTCTGCTGCATATGCTCCTACGCCGCCAAGTCCAACAACAAGTACATGAGCGTTTTTGAGCGTATTAATCTGCTCATCACTCAATAATAATCGGGTGCGAGAAAGCCAATCTTCAGTTATTTCCATCTTTTTTCAAAAAATTTCGGGCAAAATTAGCATAAATAGTTTCGGTAACATTTTTTATTGATTTTCCAGTAAGCAAGGCATATTGCTCATATATTGCATCAATGGGCAAGTCACTTTCGTCGGTTTCGAAGAATAAATGAGTAAGAGGAACTTGGTCAACGATCTTCGCAATGGAGGTTTCACCGTTACATAATAAATGGCCGACTGACATAAATAATCCGTGTTTAATGCATTCCTTGGCGGTTTGTGCATTCGAATTAAATCCATGAATTACCCATGGCATCTTCGGTTTAAGTATCTTCTTTAACCGGATCGTTTCATTTACCGTTTTTACGCTATGAATGATCAGTGGTTTATCCAGTTTTTCTGATAGTTCTACATGATAAACAAATAGCGATTCCTGCTCAGACAATGAGAGCAAAGATTTAGAATCGAACCCGCATTCACCAATAGCAATGATATATGGATATGCGGCATATTGTGTTAAAATTTCTTTTGATTTTTGAAGGTTTTCAGTATACCAAGGGTGGATACCTATGGAATAGAAACGTTCTGGTAGTATATTGTCTATTGAATCCCTTCCTACAACTAGGTTGGTTATTTCAGAACTATTGTTATCCGATGGTTTGTGCGTATGTATATTTACGAACTGCATATAAAAACTGGCTTCAAATACCAATATGTTTTGGAATGCTTCTTTTATGGGCAGTTTTAGTCTGACAACTAGGGCAAGATCCGCATTCGGGCTCTTGTTTGTTAGTTATCATTTTAGCAATCCTGTAAACCACGTTTATTAAAGCTGCAGTAATTAAAGAATATACGATAATATCCTGAGTCATAGTTTAAGAAATAAGTTGAATGCCATTGAATACAAGAAACGAAACAATCCATGCCAAAGCCGTAGTATAAACAACAGCGAAGGAAGTTAGTTTCCAGCTTCCCGATTCTTTTGCCATGGCAGCCACTACAGCTACACAAGGGAAATAAATAAGTATGAAAACAAGAAACGATAAGGCCGCAGCGGGGTTAAAAATATTTTTTCCTGCCAATTTTCCTTCGCTATAGGTGCTTTCAGCCAACCGGTTGATGAGCTTCTGCTCGTCGCCCTCGCTGGTGTCTACGTCGTACAGGATGCCCATGGTACTAATAATAACTTCCTTGGCTGCTATGCCCGATAACAGTGCAACTCCCATTCTCCAATCGAAGCCTAGCGGTTCAATGGCGGGTTCTATCCATTTTCCTATTTTACCGGCATACGATTGTTGCTGGTGGTCCGATTGTTTCTCTATGTTTAACCTGTTTACAGCTGCGTCTTTTTCTTCTTCTAATTTCTGTAGCTTAGAAGGAATAGTATTTTCAGCTTGTTTTTGAGTGTATTCTTTTTGAATAGCGGCAATTTTGGAATCATAATTCCTGGAATATTTTACCTCGCGGGGAAAGTAGCCGAGTGCCCAGATGATAACGGAAGCAGTAAGAATAATGCCTCCCATTTTACGAAGGTATTGCTCCGCCTTGTGCCACATGTGTTTTATGGTTGATCGTGGGTTGGGAATCCGGTATGGCGGCAACTCCATTACAAAGGGAACTTCCACTTTTTTGAATATCAACTTCCGGAAAATAATAGCCATTAAAGCAGCCATTATTATGCCAAAGATATAAATGGCAAACAGCACAAAACCCGGATGTTTTGGAGCAAATGCAGCTATTATCAGCACATAAACGGGCAATCTGGCGCTACACGAAAAAAATGGATTAATGAGCATCGTAATGATCCTGCTGCTGCGACTCTCGATGGTACGGGTAGCCATAATGGCCGGTACATTGCAACCAAAACCCATAATGAGCGGTATGAACGACTTGCCATGCAGCCCGATCTTGTGCATGATTTTATCCATAATAAAGGCTGCACGGGCCATGTATCCGGTGTCTTCCATGAGGGAGATGAAAAAGAAGAGGATCAGGATATTCGGCAGAAACACCAATACACCGCCGACGCCGCCAATGATTCCCTGAAGCAGCAAATCCTTGAGCGATCCGTTGGGAAGTACATTACCCAACACACTGCTTAGGGAAATGACGCCCTGGTCGATCCAGTTCATCGGATATTCGCCCAGTTTAAAGGTGGTTTCGAATATAAACCACAGGAAAAATATGAAAACAGGGAAGCCCCAGTATTTATGTGTTAGCACATTATCGATGAGAACCGATTTTAGCTTTTGCCGGGAGTATTGTCCGCTGTAGGTTTCCTTTAATGCACCTGTTATAAAACCGTATTTGGCATCTGTTATAACAGTTTCGCTATCGGCGCGCAAAGCAATTTCGAGCTTTTTAATTTCTTGCCGGGCTGTTTTCTTAATCTCTTCGTAGTTTTTAAATACCGAGATGATTTTATGTACTTCTGTATCATTCTCCAGCAGCTTTACAGCAAGGAAACGAGACGAGAAGTTTACCATAATACCCTGGTTTACTTCCGAGCGGATGAGCGACCGTAGTACAAGTATTGATTGTTCTACATCTTTGCCATAGTTGATGTGTATATGCCGTCGTATCTTTTCCTTGTCGTTGAACATGTACACGATTTTGTCCATTAACTCCGGGATTCCTTTGCCCTTAGATCCAATGGTGGGAATAATAGGTATACCCAACATTTTCCCTAGCATTTCGTAGTTGAATTTATGGCCTTTTTGCTGTAGTTCATCGTACATGTTAAGTGCCATAACGATCTTCACGTCCATGTCGATGAGCTGGGTAGTAAGGTAAAGGTTTCGCTCAAGGTTTGATGCATCAACTACATTAATGATAATATCCGGATGGTTGCTTGCAATGTACTTTCTAACATATATCTCCTCTGGAGAATAGGCGGTGAGCGAATAGGTTCCAGGGAGGTCGGTTATCTTAATTGTATATCCTTTATGTCTAAATTCTGCTGTTTTTGAATCGACCGTAACTCCTGCATAGTTACCTACATGCTCGCGTGAGTTTGAAGCCCAATTGAAAAGTGACGTTTTCCCTGAATTTGGATTACCAATCATGGCTACTTCAATCACTCTTCCATGTTCTACAGCTGTACGGCGTAACTTTTCCTCAGTAAAAACGCCATTATAAGAGTTATTATATTTATTAGGGTCGTATTGACGGGCTTCTTCTTCGGTAATAACCTCTATAAGCGCAGCTTCAGAGCGGCGTAAAGAGACTTCGTAGCCCAAAATGTTGTATTCAATCGGGTCTTTAAGCGGTGCATTTTTTACAACCTGGATCTTTTTTCCCTTAATAAAGCCCATCTCCATAATACGCTTACGAAAAGCGCCAATCCCCTGAACTTTAGTTATAATCCCGTATTCCCCCGTATGAAGGTCGGCTAGTTTCAATGGCTTCCTTTAATTAAAATAAGTTTAAATAAAAGTGCAAAATTATTCATTTAATTGATAATTGCCCAATATAGGCAGCTTAGCAATAATTTTTCTTTTCTGTATAAACGTTATTTCTATATTTGATGTTCGTTTGGAACTTGTTCTCATTTTTGTTATTTTTATAGAAATGTGATTTTTAATATTTTTGGATGAGTCAGGAAAATTTATACGATAAACTGCAGGAGTTTCTTGGAAAGTTACAGGGGAATTATAATGTATTGGAAGAGCAGATTAATATTGATGTTCAGATGGAATATTTTGAATCTTCCAAGGAAATCAAGAATTCTGTGGATGCTGTGGACACGCTAAATACATCGGACAATCTTTTTAGTGAATCCGTTTCTATAGAAGATAAGAAATTGTTGCTTGTACAACTTGCGTCTATCGGGAAGGTTGAGGCATTCCGCACTTTAGAGAAATATAACAACAACCCTGACCCTGAATTGAAGGATTGGTCAACTTTAGCCATGCAGGAGAGCCGTATGCACCTGGAGAGCTCTTTTCTGGACGAGAACCAGGTATTTATATCAACCGGTTTGGGCGGAAAAGGGAAGAAGCTTCGCTACTTTATTGTTTTTTTGGCAAAAGATGAAGTCATTCTGGATGATTTTCAGAGGAGAATTGTAGAAAAGGAAGTGGGCTATATCTTTCAGAAGAATGATTCGGAGATAGAAGAGACAACTTCAGCGGGTTCGTTTATCATCATGAAGGCTCTTATTCCAATTCCTGTGGCCATTCAGGAGATACTGGAGGAGGCAATAGCGGAATGTAACCAATACGGGAACTTTCTTCAAACCAATTTTATAATTACCAATGTTAAGGAACTTACATTTGAAGAAATTCAGAATATAATTACTGCTCAGCGTTCCGATGAGGAAAATAATATGTTATTGTAATGTTTTATGTCACTTATTGATCAGAAACGAGCGTGATTCGTTTATCATAAACCGGGGTGTAGTTTATCATGCGAGTTGCATCCAATCCAATTTAATTAACGAATGAAACAAAACATCAATTTAGCTATTCAGATTATCCCAAAATCAAAGGATAAAGACCTTTACTCTCTTGTAGATAAGGCAATTGAAGCGATACAACAATCGGGTTTAAAATATTTAGTTTGCCCTTTCGAGACGGTAATAGAAGGCCCTTACGAAGAAGTGATGAAGGTTGTAGAAGATGCTCAGCAGGCTTGTTTTAAGGCGGGAGCGGAAGAGGTTATTGTAAACCTGAAGATTCAGCGTGGCAGTCAGCATAGCGTAAGTATAGAAGATAAGATAGGAAAGTATACAAAATAAAACATTACAAAAAAGGCCGGGAGCAATCCTGGCCTTTTTTGTAATTAGCGGTTTCCGTCAAGATCTTCGAAATCAAGTTGTGTGAAAGAGGGTTCTGCTTCTGCTTCTGCTTCTTCAAAACTGATAAGTGAATCGTCTGTCTCAATATTCCCATAATTGTAATCTCGCTCAGTTTTTTCTGGTAAAGGCTGTGATTCTACATAATCAAACATGGCATTCAAACCTTCAACGAATTTCTCAAAATCTTCGCGATAAAGAAAAATTTTGTGTTTTTCATAAAAATAACGCCCCTCTCTGTTGAACTTTTTTTTGCTTTCCGTAATTGTAATAAAAAAATCGCGCTCGAAAGGCTTAACGTCGAAGAAATAAGTACGTTGTCCTGCCCGTATTACTTTCGAAAAGACTTCATCTTTTTTTTTTCTGGAGTTCTTTTTAAAGAATACGATTCTTTTCTTTCCTTCTTCCATAGGTAAATTTTTAGTTTCGCATTTAGTAATTGCCTTAATCAAAATTAGAAAAATAAATTTAAAATACTCGTTTTTCGCTTTTAATTACCACATTAAAATCGTAATTTGAAAGGTAAAAGTCGTCTATAAGGTTAATTTTCGTTGCCTTTTTGGTACTTGATGACGAACGATTTCCAAAACATTTTTTTTTTCGCTTAATTTGCACCTTCAAAATTTATGTAGTAATTAAAAATAGGTTCTTTAAAAGATGATAAGCAGGAGATTGATCAGGATTAAGATTGTGCAGGTTTTGTATTCGCATATTAACAACGAGGATGTATCGTTGCAAGCTACGGAGAAGGAATATCATCTTAGTGTAAAGAAAACATACGATTTATACCATTATTTTTTGTTTCTGTTGGTGAAGGTGGCCGATTATGCCAATGAACGCATAGATATTGCCCGAAACAAAATATTGCCCACCAGGGAAGATTTAAATCCCAATACAAGGTTCGTTGATAACCCTATCATTCATATGCTTAGGGATTCGCGTGGATTAACCAATTATATTACCGAAAATAAACTGTCGTGGGCCGATAATCCCGAAATTATTAAGAAGTTGCTCCAGAAGATAACAGAGTCGGAGTACTATAATAAGTACATGAGCGATCCGAAGAACAGTTTCGAAAAGGATAAGGAATTTATAACCAACATTTTTACTGTTGAGTTCGAAGGCTGGGAGTTGCTTTATCAATTGCTTGAGGAGCAAAGTATTTTCTGGAATGACGATATTGAGTTCGTTCTCGGTATGATCCTGAAAACTATAGAGCACTTTAAGGAAAACCGTCTTGAAGCTAAATTGATGCCCATTTACAAAAACGACGAAGATCGTGATTTTGGCATAAAACTTTTGCGGAAATCAGTGATCAATTATAGTACCTACCGCGAGTTGATTGATAAGTACACCAAAAACTGGGAAGTGGAGCGTATTGCAGCTATGGACATACTTATTATGGTTGTTGCCATTAACGAAATAATGGAATTCCCCAGCATCCCCATTAAGGTAACACTTAATGAATATATTGATATTGCCCGGTTTTATTCAACTGCCAAAAGCAATGAGTTTGTAAATGGTATCCTGGATAAAATAGTGATTGACCTGCAAAACGAGAATAAAATTGTTAAAACAGGGCGTGGCTTGATGAGTGGTAAAGAAAAATAATACCTTTGTTTCCGAATAAAAATTATATTTACTTTGTGACATAAGCTGTGTTTATGAAGACAAAATATTTTTTTCTCCTGCTTTTTGTTGTTTTTGCATGCAAATCAACTACCTCTGGTGACTCCGCGAATGAGGAAGTGGTGGACGAGAACGGGCCTGTGTTGTATTTTCTTAACAATAACCTTGATTTGGGTAAAATAAAGCAGGGCGACATTGTTAAAGCCAAATTCAGGTTGCAAAACAAGGGCAAAAAAGATTTGCTTATTCATTATGTATCGGCAAGTTGCGGATGTACTGCAACCCATTGGGAAACTAAACCAATTAAGCCCAATGTTGTTTCAGATATTGAAATTACTTTTAACAGTACAGGCAAACAAGGCAAACAGGTAAAAGAAGTATACGTAAGTACCAATGCAAACAAAGAAGAAGAGGTACTTAAGTTTACCTGCGAAGTTTTAAAACCAAATCATACAGATAAATAAATTATGACAAATTTAGATTTAATTTTAATGGCTCCGGCTGGTGGCCAAGGCGGTGGAAGCTCATTTTCATTTTTGATAATGATGGTGTTAATGATCGTAATTTTTTACTTTTTTATGATCCGCCCTCAGGTTAAACGTCAAAAAGAATTGGCTAATTATCGCAACCAATTGAAAAAAGGCGATAAAGTAATCACCACTGGTGGTATTTACGGTCGTATTCACGAAATCTCAGAAAATAGTACAACCATTTTACTCGAAGTTGACAATAATGTACATATTCGTGTAGATAAAAGTGCTATTTTAAAAGATCCAACCGATTTGGCTGCACAAAAGTAATAGCCGCTATTTCTGGAGTTTAAAAATTGAAAAATTGGACCCGGAACAAAAATTTAAATTAGCTGGAACAGAAAACTCAGATAGTAAAGTGCGTTTCAATAAACGTGTTTTTATCTATCTGTTTTTTTTGTTTATATCCATTATATTCTGGTATTTGAATGCGTTGAGCAGAACGCATACAGCTGACCTTCACTGTAAACTGAACTACCAGTCGTTTCCCAAAGGCAAAGTGCTGATTTCCGATTTGCCTGCCGAAGTTACCCTTAAAGTGGAAGGTTTGGGCTTTCAAATCCTGAAATACAAAATACGCTCATTTTATAGTGTAATTGACCTTAATCTGAGCGAATTCAGGATCAATATTAATACCAAAGACAACCAATACCATTATTTTCTGTTAATGCGCTATACTAAAGACCGCATCAATAGCATGTTTAGCGGAATAAATGTGATCAAGGTCTCGCCCGATACCATGTTTTTTCAGTTTACCGACGTGGTAGATAAGAAACTTCCTATTAGACCTGATTTGCGTGTTGAATTCGAAAAACAATTTATGGTTCACGGCAGGGTTCATGTAATTCCTGATTGTGTATTAATAAGCGGTCCACAGGCAATGATGGATACACTCCGTTTTATATCGACCAGCGAAATAAAGAAAAGTAATGTTAAGGATACCTTTGTGGTTGAAACCCATTTAAAGAATATTCCCCGGTTTATTATTCCCAAGCATAAGATAAAGGTGTTTGTTCCGGTTGATAAATATACCGAAGCCACACTAAATGTTCCCATAGAGGCTTTGAATCTACCTTCTGGCATTGATATTAAAACGTTTCCATCTTCAATATCTCTTTCATGTTTAGTGGCCGTTAGCGACTTTGGGAAAATAACCCCTCAAATGTTCAAAGCAGCTATAGATTACGAAAAAATTGCACTGATAAAGCCCGAAAATGTTAAGGTCAGCTTGATTAAAATCCCATCGCAGGTTAGAAATGTGAAGTTTCACCCGAAAAATGTAGAATATATTATCGAGAAATGATCAAAGTTGGCATTACGGGAGGTATTGGTAGTGGCAAATCGATTGTATGTGCTCTATTTGCTGGCATAGGAATACCCGTATACGATTCGGACTCTCGTGCAAAGAAACTCATGAATGAAGATGAAACGATAAAACAGTCTCTCACCGGGTACTTTGGGAAGGAAATCTATGCAGAAGGCACGCTAAACAGGTCTTTACTGGCTCAGAGAATATTCAATAACAAACCAGCACTAGAGTTTGTGAATAACATTGTGCATCCGGCAGTAAGAAACGACTTTTTGCAATGGGCAAGTTGTCAAAATGCTCCATATGTTATTGAAGAAGCTGCTTTACTTTTCGAAAGCAACGCCTATCAATTGCTCGATAAAGTAATCACCGTTTCATGCCCGGAGGAACTTCGGATTCAACGTGTGATTGAACGGGACAAGACAACACGCGAAAACGTGCTTCAACGGATAAAGAACCAGTTGCCCGAAAGTGAGAAAGTAAACCGGTCGGATTTCGTAATTATAAACGACGACCAACATAGTTTAATAGAACAAGTGAATAACATACATATAAAATTAAAAGCCCTGTAAAGATGGGAAAATATGCAAAATGGATTGGGGGCGGACTGGGTTGGGTTCTCGGGCATGGCCCCATTGGAGCCGTTATCGGCTTTGTAATTGGCTCAATGTTCGATAATATGCAAGCTTCCGTAACTATGAACAGCGGAAGAACAACGCCTGGCGACTATGCCATGAGTCTTCTGGTGCTTATCGCTGCCATGATGAAGGTCGATGGCAAGGTAGTTCGTTCGGAACTTGATTATGTAAAGAAGTTTCTGGTTCAGAACTTTGGTGAGCAGGGTGCTAAGGAAGCGTTGGTTATGCTGAAAGACCTGTTGAAACAGGATATTCCGGTAACCGACGTTTGCGAACAGATAACCGATCACGTAAATTATTCATCGAGGCTTCAACTGCTTCATTTTCTGAACGAATTGGCATTTTCCGACGGGCGAATGAACGAGAGCGAAGAACGATTGCTCGAATTAATAGCCGAGGGATTACACATAAGCCCTGCCGACAAGGCATCGCTTCGTGCTATGTTTAAAAACACAGTGGAGGACTGGTATAAAATTTTGGAAATAGAAGCTACCGCAAACGACGAGGATGTAAAGAAAGCCTATCGCCGTATGGCCATGAAATACCACCCCGACAAGGTTTCAACCATGGGCGAAGACGTGAAACGCGCTGCGCACGAGAAGTTCCAGAAACTAAACGAAGCATACGAAAAAATAAAGAAAGAACGGGGTATGGTATAAATTTTAACCAGCATCAATGATCGAAACGCAGAATTTTTACCTTTGCAGAATTAACATAAATTTAAATCCACAATGAACCTTAAAGAAATTTTGGCTATTTCAGGTTACGGCGGTCTTTTTCGATTCATATCGCAAGGCCGCAACGGTGTAATCGTTGAAGGGTTAACCGACAAAAAGCGTATGAATGCTACATCGTCTATGCGGGTGAGCGCTTTGGAAGATATAGCCATCTTTACAAGCGATAAGGAAGTTCCATTAAAAGAAGTTTTCAGAATCATCTTCAAAAAAGAAGATGGAAAGCCATGCATCGATCCTAAATTGCCGAACGATAAGTTAAAAGCATATTTTGCTGAAATATTGCCCGATTACGATCAGGATAAGGTTTATGTTTCGGACATGAAAAAAGTATTTTCGTGGTATAACATTTTGCTTGGAGCGCAAATGATCGATCTCGAAGAAGATAAGGAACCAGAAGCCCCTGAAGCTAAAGAAGAACCAAAAGCTGAAGAAATTGCTGAAGTAGCAGCTCCCACCACTACAAAAGGGAAGAAAACCAAGGCCAAATCAGCCGCAAAAGAATAGGGATTTTCTCAATAGTACAAATAGCAAAGCCTTTGGATAAACAATCCAAAGGCTTTGCTGTTTTGTAGATATATCATTTAATGATCTTTAAATACGAGTTTAATTTCTTTTTCAGCTGATTTTTCGTAATTTACATATTATACCCGTATATTATGATTGATAAATTGCATGTATCTTTTTTTGAACGAATTCCGAGCCTTGCGGAACTTATTATTGTTACCTGTATAATTGGAGCCAGTGTTATATTGGGACTCATCTTTAAACGCCTGATATTAATCCAACTACTGAAATTTACGTCCCGAACTAAATGGCAGGGCGATGACATAGCCATAAATGCTTCGAAGAACAGTATACCTGTTCTATTTTTTCTTGCCGGGATATACTTCTCAATTTACATATTGCCGCTTACGCCAAAGGTTTTGTCTTTTCTTCTGGTTGCGACTAAATTGATTGCTATCTTAATTGTAACGCTCGTAATCGGTCGTATGGGTACGGGATGGATTAATTTTTACCAAAAGAAGTCCGAAAGTACTTTCCCTAAAAGTTCTATTCTTGAATATCTAATAAAAACGGTAATTTTCATTATTGGTGGTTTGTTTATGCTTCAAACAATGGGCATTTCAATAGCTCCATTAATTACAGCTCTTGGGGTTGGAGGTTTAGCCGTTGCTTTAGCGCTACAGGATACATTATCGAACCTTTTCGCCGGATTACAAATACTTGCAGCAAAGAATATCCAGCCAGGCGATTACATTCGAATTGAAACCCGCGACGAAGGCTTTATTCAGGATATCAATTGGCGTACAACAACCATCAAAACATTGTCGAATGCAATCGTTATTATTCCAAATGCCAAGCTGGCCGGGTTTGTGGTCACCAATTTTACAAAGCCCGATAAGGAAAATGCCATTCTTGTAAATGTTGGGGTAAGTTATCGCTCGAACCTTGACAAAGTTGAGCAAGTTACTGTTGAAGTAGCTAAAAGTATTATGAAAGAAATTACAGGAGGCGTGAAAGAATTTGTTCCTTTTATTAGGTATAATAAACTTGATGCTTACAGCATAAATTTTACCGTAATCATGAGAGGAATGGATTTTACGGATCAGTTCCTGGTGACGCACGAATTTATTAAACTGTTACACAAACGGTACAGGGAGGAAGGTATAGAAATACCGTTCCCTATAACAACAGTGCTTATGCCTGAGCAACAGAAAACCCAAACGCCTTAATACAACGAATATGATACAACCTACTAAAAATAATTTTAAACGGATCGTTATTGTTGCGTATCGGCTGCCATTCAAGTTTGTGCAAAAGGGTGGGAAAATGCATGCTATCCAAAATGCAGGAGGGTTGGTTTCTGCTATCCTTTCATTGTCCGATAAAATGCACGACGTGAATTATGGCAATATTCATGAAAAGACCGTTTGGATAGGCAAAAGCGATAATTCACCGAAGGAATTTGGTGCAGGTCCCATAGAAAACGAAATCTTCGATATAGAACCTGTATTTATTCCCGATTCGATAAATGATAAATTCTACGGTGGTTTCTGCAACGACCTGGTATGGCCGTTGTTTCATTATTTCCCTTCGCTTGCAGTATTTGATAATTCCTATTACGATAGCTATCAAAAGGCCAATCTCCTGTTTTATGAGGCTCTAAAGAAGGTTATCCAGCCTGGCGACTTTATCTGGGTTCACGATTACCAGTTATTCTTTCTCCCAGCTCTTATACGAAAGGATTTTCCGAAGGCAAACATATCGTTCTTCCTTCATATACCTTTTCCTTCGTATGAGGTATTCCGGATTTTACCCAGAGAATGGAGGAATGAAGTTTTAAAGGGGTTATTAGGTGCCGATTTGATTGGGTTTCATACTAATGATTATTCGCAATATTTCATAAAATCAGTCCGCCGCTGTTTAGGGTACGAAACTTCGCTGAATATAATTTACGCTGAAGGAAGAACTGTGAAATCGGATGCCTTTCCTATTGGGATTGATTACAATAAATTCAATGAAACCGTCGGAGTTACTGAAACTGCTAAATATGCTACGCGGCTTAATAAACAGAAACGTAATTTACAGCTCATTTTTTCAGTCGACAGGCTGGATTATACAAAAGGTTTTTTGCAACGATTGGCCGGATACGAGGAATTCCTTGAAAGGCATAAATCGATGCATGGAAAGGTGATATTCAATATGGTCATTGTCCCTTCGCGCGATACAATTGTCCGTTATCAGGATATGAAGAAGGAAATAGAAGCAACGGTAGGCCGAATAAATGGTAAATTCAATACGCTCGAGTGGCGACCGATAAGTTATCAGTACAAGTCGCTGAAATTTAACGAAATGGTAGCTCTGTACAATATCAGCGATGTTGCACTAATTACTCCCATTCGCGATGGGATGAACCTGGTAGCCAAAGAGTTTGTTGCATGCCAGACAGAAAATCCCGGTGTTCTCATTTTAAGCGAAATGGCTGGTGCTTCGGTTGAATTGTCGGAAGCAATACTTGTGAACCCGACAGACAGAGCAGAAGTTTCCGAAGCCATTTTTAAAGCACTAACCATGCCCCATGAGGAGCGTGCCCAACGAATGGAGAAAATGCAGCAGCAAATTAAGAATTATGATGTTTTTTCCTGGGCCAATGATATATTAAACAATATGCAAAAAACAAAAATTGAACAGGAGGTCTTTAAGGTTAAGTTCTTTAATGCCGTAATAGAAAAGGAAATTGTTCAGGCTTACAAAGCAGCCAAAAGTGCTATTCTCTTCTTCGATTACGATGGAACATTGGTTCCCATCCGTCCTCGTCCGGAGCTTGCCATCCCTGAAAAACAAACGCTTGAACTTACAGAAAAACTTGCAAAAACGACCAATGTGGTTATAGTAAGCGGACGCGATAAGGTTTTCCTTGAGAAATGGTTCTCGAAGTTACCGGTTTCAGTAATTGCAGAGCATGGAGCGTTTATTAAATCGAGCGAAGGTGAGTGGCAACAGGTCAACGATACAGATACTTCATGGAAGGAGAAGATAAACCCTATTCTTCAACGTTACGTGAACCGGTGTAAAGGTGCTTTCATTGAAGAAAAGGATTCATCGCTGTGCTGGCATTACCGGAATGCTGAACCCGATTTGGCTTTTCTTCGTACCATAGAACTTCGTGAAGAACTTACAGAGGTTATTTCGAACAATCTCCCTCTCCAAATCCTCGAAGGCCACAAGGTTATAGAAATAAAGAGAGCGGGTTATAGTAAAGGTACAGCCGCTTTAAGGATGATTAATAACAGAGACTTTGATTTTATTCTGGCAATAGGCGATGATAAAACCGATGAGGAACTATTTGCAGCTCTTCCATCGAACGCGTATACTATGAAAGTAGGAAAGGCGCCAACTGTAGCTAGGTACAATTTTCAAAAGCAAACAGAGGTAATCGGTTTCCTAAATTGTTTGCTCTCCTGCGAATAATATTTGTTTTATGCTTATATTCGCGAATGAATAATAATTTGCGTTATAAGATAAACAAGAGTGCAACAGATTGATCAAATAGTAAAAGAATGTAAAAGGTATAATAAGTTTGCGCAAAAACTATTATATGATATGTATTCACCCTTGATGACCGGTATCTGTTTACGTTACATCGGTAATATAGATGCAACAAAGGATGTGGTTCAGGAGGGCTTTATCAAAGTATTTTCCAGCATTGACAAGTTCAAAGGCGAAGGCTCTTTTGAAGGATGGATGAAACGGATATTTATTAATACGGCTATTTCTTACTTACGAAAACAAACTTCAAAACAAAAGCATTTAAGTATTGATGATATTAAAGAATCCGATCTGGAACTCGATGGATCGCACGAATTGCCATATTTTCACAATGATGTTTCAACAGAAGGTAAGGCTAATTTTGATATGATTGTATCTGCTGATTTTACAGAAGACGAATTGGTTGAAATTCTTGAGCTGGTACCAGAAAAATATCGACTTATTTTTAACCTGCATTGTATAGAAGAGTATAAACACGAGGAAATTGCTGCTTTGCTAGGGATTGAAGTCTCAACTTCCCGTAGTCGTTTAGCAAGGGCGCGGATGATCATTCAAAAGGAATTGTATAAAATAAGCATTGAAAAACTATGTAATTGATAATGGATAACAACCACGACATAGAAAAGCTATTTTCGGGCAAATTGAAGAATTACCAGGTCGCTGGATCGGACGCTGATTGGCAGAAGATAAGCAGGAAACTTGGCAGAAATAATTTTTTGAAATTCAGCGTGGTAACGTTCAATATCTATTATTTGTCGGCTATTATTTTATTTGCCGGAGCTGCTTCTTATTCCGGGGTTCGTAATTACACGCTCAATCATAAAGTTCAAAATCTGGAGAGTTCAATTGAAGTCTATCATAAAACAGGTGTAATGCCTAACATTGAAGAAAATATAGACACCGCTCAGGTGCCCGAACCCGAACAGCAAGAACTTATACAGTCTACAACTATACCTTCTTTGGAATTGAGGAAAGTTGCAGAACCC
Organism: Bacteroidales bacterium; assembly: GCA_036261135.1. Classification (GTDB taxonomy): domain Bacteria; phylum Bacteroidota; class Bacteroidia; order Bacteroidales; family JAAUTT01; genus JAAUTT01. Next base: position 17,869 of record DATALJ010000318.1, on the reverse strand, counting down.
ACGCATAAAGCAGATGATGCAAAAGAAAGAGCCATTGCCGATACTGCCATTACTCCAAAAGCAGATACCACTAAGATTGAAATGCCTAAAGAGAGTAAAAAAGATTCTATAATGGCAGGAAAGCGGGTAAAGAGAGTGAAAAAAACAGTTTATGTGAAGCCTTCCGATGTCATTAAAAGAGATACAGTAATCATTTCAAAACCCAGAAAGTAGTTCAGATTTATGCGAGTATTGTTTCTAATTGTTCTTTTTTCGGCTATTCTTTTTAAAACGTCTTTTTCCCAAGAACTTACTCCGAAACTAGTTGTAGACACCATTGAAACGGAAGAGATTATATACGACGTGGATACGGTTTATTTGCAAGCAGATACGATTAGCCTTTTTGATACTATTGTTCATTATACAGCAATACCTGCGCGGAAGCTGCCAATATTTGTCGAAGTATCAGGTTCTTCATATGTTTCAGGAATGTTTAATTTCATAAACATTGATACATTGACTATTCGCAAAACAGTTAATTATTCGGGAGCACTCACTCTGGGCTATAGCTATAAAACATTTTTTCTGGGAATCAATATGGGCTTTTCTCAATTAGAGGAAAATCTCGCTTACGGAAGATCATTCAATTCGTCTGATGCACAAAGTACCTCGGGTTATTATGATTCTCTTACTTATTCCAGTAATTGCAGCTTTACGAGCTATTTCAACTATTTGAATGCGGCTTTAGTTGTTGGGAAAAAGTGGACAGGAAATGGTAAATTCAGCTACCGGGCTATTTTTCATGCAGGGTGTGATATACTTCTGAGTCATCGTTCCTATTCCGTTTTATCCGATGGAGAGAACAAATTTCCAATACCAGAGAGCGATTTACGTAAACTGGCCTTGTATTTTGATTTATCTGCATCTGTTGGTTACCGTTTTTGGAGAAAAACCGATTTATTTGTCGCTCCTTATAGTAAACTTACGTTGAAATCGGGCAAAGAATATTCTTTGTCCAACAGGGTTATTTGTGGCCTCCGTCTGGGCTTAATAACTTATTTTTAAAAAAGATAGGAACGTTTCATAAATATTGCGTCTTTAGTTTATAACATTCTAAAGTTTATACCAATGAATCAATCAGGCAAATCTTTATTATTATTGACTCTTCTTGTTCTGCTAATTTCTTCCTGTAAGAAAGACAAAACTGAATCCAATGTTCAGGGGCAAGCAGAGTTTTCCGTATCGTTAAGCCAGTTAAAGAGTACATTAACCGATACCATCGCTTCTAATTTAACTTATGTGGTAGTTTCGATAGAAGATAATAAAGGTAATGTTGTAAAAAACTCCGAAAAGATTGAATTGTACAATATGCAGGGTAACTATATAAGCAAGCCACTGGGTTTGGTTGAAGGAAATTATACGCTTACCCGTTTTTTAGTGCTTGATAGGAATAACAAAGTGGTATATGCTTCGCCTGTAGCTGGCTCCGCAAAAGCTTACCTGGTAAGCAACCCATTAACCATCTCATTTACAGTTAATTCCAATGCTGTTGTTAAAGTTACTCCTGAAGTTTTAAAAACCGTAGATAGTACCCCGGAAGATTTTGGATATGCAACATTTGGTTTTGACGTGGCTGAGTCGTTCGATTTTCTTTTGGGTGTATTTGTTTATGACAATACGGCCCAAAACTTTGGATTAACTCAAGCTCAGTTAAAAGTAACAAGTAACGCAACTGTTGTTTACCAAGGTGCATTAAATGCATATTACAACGGAGGTGCAGCTCATGATACATTAGCTATAACCAATAAAGTAACGTTGCCCGAGCGTTATTCAACCTATACCATCCAGGTCTCCAAGGTAGGATACAATACCTATAGCAAAACCTTTTCGAAAGAAGATTTACGCAAGTATTTTTTGAGTGTGGACAATGCGCCGCTGGTGGTAGTATTGGAAGAATCCGGCTTATATAAAGGTTTAGTTGCATATTATAAGTTTGATAACAACGCCAGGGACACTAGTGGAATGGGAAATCATGGCAACATTATTGGTTCAACCTTTAAATTTGACCAAGGTCCCAATTGGTATTTTACCTCTTTTAATTCATATGATAATTATATAACAATTCCTAACAGTGCATCTTTAAATATGCGCGATGCTATTACAGTTGGTGCATGGGTGAATTCAGATTATTATGTTGGTGGAGGTTTTGATCCTATTGTAGCTAAACCATATTATTCTCATACTGAACCATTCTATCAATATCAGTTAGGTATGTCCGGTGATTATTGGAAGGGCAATAAATATACATTTGGATTTGCAGTATCTTTAAATGGAGTACGATATGGTGTCAATTCTTCTCCAATAAAGTGGATTCCTGGAAATTGGTATTTTGTTGTGGGTACCTATAATGGAAATTTGCTTAAGATTTTTGTTAATGGTGTTGAAATATCATCTTATTCAGTTATAGGCCAAATTGATGATTTTGGGCAAAATCTATGGATAGGGCATGGCAATAATAATGGTAATAGTAATCTTGGATATACTCCTGCTGGAATTGATGAAGTCCGAATTTATAACCGAGCTCTTACTCAGGAAGAAATTGTTGCACTATACAATGATAAACGGAAATAGATTCTTCTTTATTTCATCGTAAACGAGTATCCCAATTCGCCATTACTTATAATAAAGTAAAGCTTTGCCGTATCAGGTAGAACTGAAACGTAAGTAAGGCCCGCTTTTGACATAGCGAATATGGTTCGCGAGTTATACCAGGCCTCTCTTGGAGCACCGCCCGTTCCGGTAACTATGTATTCTGTATGTTGAGCAATGTCTTTTGTATGCTCAAAATGATGATCATGGCCACTTATATAAAAATCGACATGGTACGTATCGAATAATGGTTTTAACATTACCTTTAGTTCTTCCGTATCGCCATGATATGTACTGGCTGAATATACCGGATGATGCCCTGTTACGAATATCCATTTTTCCTGTGCATAGGATAGTAATGTTTTTAACCATGCAAATTGTACAATAGTGCTATAGTTTGCCTTATTTGTAAGTTTTTGGTATGAAGAAATCAGGTCCGGTGTGTCGAGTACAATAAATCGAGCTGAAGTTGCATGGTCAATCTTCTTTACAAATGTGTAATACCTCGAAAGCATTTGCCAATATTTGCTCGAAGAAGAATAAGCTACCTCAGCCTCAGGATTACCCATATAATCGTGATTACCCAAAGCCGGGTACCATGGAACAAGAAGGGCGCTGTCGCTATATATATTTACAAAGTTCGATTGCCACAGCGGATCACCCGTACTGGTTACTCCCGCAACCTGAAAATTGTCGCCGCAGGTAAGAATAAAATCAATGCCAAGATACTTCGACATTTCAGCCATTTGATTAGCTACCGGGATTTGCGCATTGGCGCCACTGAATCCCCAATCGCTCAAAACAAAAAAGTGTAATGTTGCTGAATCGTTCTGATTAATTACTTCTTTTGCCTGAGGAAAAATTCTTTCGTCCTTTTCAGTTTTTTCGCATGCCGCAAAGCTTAAAATTATTGCTGCGAAAAAGAGGCATTGTATCTTCTTCAGATAACTGCTCATTTTAACCTTCATTATTTATTATCAATTTAATAAATAATAAGGAAGATCAGGTAAAAAGTCTTAATTTTCATTAATCACCCTGCTGCTCCAAACATTTTTGTTTTTTTCAGCAATTACAAGGCCGGTGCTGTCTTTGTTCAAACCAGCAAGAAGTTGGCCTTCTGCATTCCAGAATGCGCTTTGTCCAGCCGATTCGGTGTTATTCCATCCAATTCCTGTGAAGTTGGACATGAGAACATTCAAGGAATATGTTTTTGCATATCGGCTTAAATTATCATATGCTTCGGAAATTCCATTTAGAGAAAAGAAAATACTTGGAATATACACCGTACTATTTCTTTTGCATGCATTTTGGGCATGCTCCGGATGATCGATATCTGCGCATATAGCGAGGGATACCTTTTCGTTCTCTAACGTTATCTGGGGGTTGTAATTGAGGTTTGGTGTATAATAGTCCGATTCGGTTCCGTGCAGATACTGCTTTGTATAAATGGCCTGCGTATTATCCGGGAAAAAGACAAACGAACCAATATGAAGTCCTGAAGGCATTTGCACAGGAGCACCTGCTATAACAATGATATGATGCGCTTTAGCGAGGGTCCTTAATTTATCGAGCCTTGGATCGTTCTCATTCAGTGCATATTGTGCGGCTGTTTCGCGCACATAACCGGTTATCGACATTTCTGGAAACGCAATCAATTGAACACCGTTTTTTGAAGCCAATTCAATCAGGCGGTAATGGTCATCGAGGTTTTGGCTTATACGCTTATTTTCTGGACGGGTTTGTGCGGCAGCTATAATCATAAAAATTTAATTTTGGTACTGATAATTACATCAATTTGCTATTTTGTTGATATAGAGAAGCAGCTTTTTCTGGAATATAGATTCATAGAAAATACTGTCCTTCAATGTATTTAGCGGAAGACCTAAAATGCGTTACGACCAATAAATTACAGCCTCTTTGCGTGGCGGTACCCGATGGTATTTGAATTTGGGATAACCTACCATCAGCGCTCCTAAACAAACGTTACCTTCGGGAAGCTTGAGTACATCTTTGATAATAGGAGAGTGCGAAGCTGCCATCATAAAGAATCCTGCCCAGCAGCAGCCTAGCCCATAGGCCGAAGCAGCAATGTCCAAATATCCGAGCGCTACAGAGCCATCAACCATTCCTAATCCATACGACTGCGGCGCATGCGATACAATAAGAGCAGGAGCACCGCGCAAAATACCGTCAATTTTATGTTCCCAGGCATTCACCAGCGACTGTAAGTTGTAAGATGAGGCCATGGGATGGTTTTCTTTAATCAGGTATTTCATGAACTCAATGGTTCCATCAACCAGTTTGTCTAGTTCGTCGCGAGAGTCGATGGCACGCCATTGCACAAGCTGGCTGTTTCCGCCAGTTGGGGCGTACCGGGCTATTTCAATAATTTTCTTGAGCTTTTCACGCTCTACTTTCTTGTTCTGGTAGTTGCGGATGGACCTGCGGGTTTTAATAAGCTGCTCAACCTGATCGATACTAACTTTAAGCTCATTCTTTATGGGTAAGCATTCTTCCGTCTTAATTCCGGAAACCGATAATGCACCAGTGGGGCAAACAACAATACAGTGACCGCATTTTACACACCGCATTTCAGCTCCTTCAATGGATTGGGGTACATTATTTTTGAGCGTAATAAGTTTGGAGGGGCATTCACTTACACATATGTTATCGTGATTGCACTTTTCGAGGTCGATCGTTAAAAGATTCATTATTTTAAGATTTAAGTAACTGTTAATTGGATTGGTGATTAATTATACAAAAGTAAACTTTTTAGAAAAGCACGCATTCCCATAAACACAATAATTCTTAACTGCGTAATTGTTCGCAGTTAAGAATATAATGAACTAGAAAACGATCATTTCCTTAGGTTTCAGATTATTTTCCATGGTCCAGAAGTGAGCCTCACCGTGGGCTATTCGGAATAGAACCAACTTCGGACTATTTTCGGTTATTCCGAAGCTTGCAAGAAACGGACGATCTTTTAATACCTTTTCTTTGAACTTTAAATCATCGACAAACTCTACCTTTCCTGCAATGCGGAACATAGTTCCTATTGCCCCTTCATGTTTGTAGAAACAAACCTCGGCTTTTGGATTACGGCATAATTGATTGGTGAATTCCTTAATGGTGCTGGTTTGAAAATAAAAACCCGTTTCGTCGGCAAACCAGAACCCAAGTGCTCTTACCCTGGGTTGGTCGCCTTCAACTGTGGCTAAGTAGCAGATTGGGTTTTCGTTCGAAAATCTGATACAATCCTTTATATTCATGTTGTTGGTTTTAATTGTTATTAAATAATGCTGTAATTGCAAGCTCCATGCTGCGTATATTCTATTTTATACTCGGCAAGCAGGGCGCTGATGATTTTCATTGTTGCATCCTCGCTTAATCCAAGGGTCTCACCCAGGGATATTTCGTCGAGTTTTCCATTATTGGTTATGAGCGCTTTATAGAAAATTTCTTTATTCATATTATTGTATTTAAAGTAAATAGAATACTCATATCAATTCATACATATTGAATATGATGAAAGATAATGACTAAATGGTCGTGCTTAAATCTAAGTCGATTTGCCAAAGCTTAGAGAGACGGTGCTTTGGTATGGGTGTTATATGCCTGAATTCTTATTAACAATGCAGCAAATATAATAAGATCCATTAAAATAAGAAAAGGAATGTTTTTATTTAGAGAACGTTCATTAAAATAGTTATGAGTAGCGCGGTTTATCCATTATATCGTTAAAGTAAGCTGCTAATCCTATTTCTTTTATTTTAAGATTAATAGCGAGCCAACGTTTTTCCAGATTCTCGTCAAATCCTGTATTTTGGCAGGGAAAGCTTTCACATTGGTAGCAAAAATCGACGTTCTTGGTTTTATAGCATTCCTTAACCTTACAACCACTAAATAATTGACAGCTTTGTTTTCTGCATCCTTCGCATTTTCCAGCCGATAATAAACTGAGCACTTCTTTAAATTCGGGATACTTTGAGAATGTTGGCTCTTCAATCAACGTGACAAAGCGTTTTGCGTAGTTGTCAAATGCACCCAGGTTTTCACGTAGATTCTCAGCGTGAAGTCTAATGGGTCCTTTGGAATAGGCAAAACATTTCTCGCACAACAAACCACATGGTCCGAATTTCTCAATTAAATAATTGGTCATAGCGATTATTATATTTTTAGTTCGTAAACTGGTATAAACCGACCTGGAATGGACGATTTGGATTCGTAGGCAAAATGAGCACCAATCTTATCGTAAAAACCCCGGGCAAACGGATCCACAAATATCGAAAGCGTTTCTACACCCATAGCCTGGCATATTTTCTTTACATGCTTTATCAATAATCTGCCTGCGCCTTGTCTGTGATATTCGGGTTTAACGAAGATATGTTCCAGCCATATTCCTTTCTTTACAAAAACATCGCCGAAATAGGCATCTGAGGGGTTGTCGACAATAGAATAAAATCCAACAACTGTTTCTTCATGGATGGCTTTAAAAACAATATTTTCAGTGATATATGCAGCTGTAATGGTTAATTCGCCGCACCATAGTTCGTAATAGCTTTCGGGGTAGTTCCAATAGCGTTTCGCAGAAAAAGCAATATCAGTAAGTGCTTTGTAATCTGCTTCTTGCGCCTGTTCAATTTTCATATCCTGAAGGTCTACCATTTATTAGCTAAATTCAACGGTTAATTGTTCAAAATTAAGAATACACAAGCTAAAAGTCAAATTTTAAGCCATTGGGATTCATTTTATACAATTTTTTTGATCTATATTCATTCAACTGTTCAGTTACTTGCTTATTTGAAAAACAAAACTTAAATTTAAAACCATCAATTGGTGTTATGCACTATGTTTAAAAAGATCAACAGTTTAATTATCAAAAGACTATTACTATGGATCGTACGCTTGTTTTTTTTCTGTCTTTAATAGGCAGTATGGTTATTACATTATTCATTCTCCGGTTTATTTTTGGCCAGTCTATTATTCTTATTGTATCCATTTATTCTTCCGTTTTGCTTTTTATTGGTATAACAGTTTTTTACTTCGTAGGAAGCAGCGGAGTTGGCAACATGGCATGGGCTTTTCCGCTTATTATAGCTCTGGCCTCTTTTGTATTTTTTATTATAAAGCAAATTATAAAGAATCCGTTGGAACGTTCAACTTCGCAGATCGTGGAGCTTTCGAAGGGAAATTTGGTTCTAGATAATGCTATAACGCAGAAGCCCCGTTTTGAGCTCGAAATTCTCGAACAATCTATTCAATCGCTAGCTGCACAGCTGAATAAACTGATTTCCGATGTGCAATCGGGTTCTATAGCGATAACCACAGCAAGTCAGCAACTAAGTGCTACATCGCAGTTATTATCCTCTTCCAGCAACGAACAAGCTTCTTCTATTGAAGAGATTTCAAGTACGGTAGAAGAGATTTCTGCTTCGGCCGGTCAAAATACCGCCAATGCACAACAATCGGGTATTATTGCACGTAATGCTGCTTCCATGCTCGAGGAGCTTACCATTTATTCCAAAAAGAGTTTCGAAAGTGTAAAAGCCATTACCAATAAAATTTCAATTATCAATGATATTGCTTTTCAGACCAATTTGCTGGCGCTCAATGCAGCTGTAGAAGCCGCCCGTGCCGGGGAACATGGCAAAGGTTTTGCTGTGGTTGCTGCCGAAGTGAGGAAACTTGCCGAACGAAGCAAAATCTCTGCCGACGAAATTCATTTGATTTCCAATGAAAGTCTTGAATTAACCGAAAAAACAAGCAACCTTTACCAAAAGCTGATTCCCGAAGTGCAAAAGAATGGCGATTTTACCCACGAAATTGCCAGTGCCAGTGCTGAGCAAAATATGGGAATTGAACAGGTTAACAATGCCGTACAACAACTCAATTCAATTACGCAACAGAATGCATCCTCTGCAGAGGAGTTGGCTTCCAGCGCTGAAGAATTGTCAAGTCGCGCCGAAATCTTACTGGGCTTAATTTCCTTCTTTAAAACGGATGAAAAGGCAACCAGAAATACTGGAAGCAAAGGCAAGAACGTGGCTGGTAAACTTATAGTGCCCGGAAAACCAATAACCAAAAGGCCGGAAGAAAGGCCGTATCTGCCAACGGAAAATACAGAGGCCACAAAGTATGAAGAATTCTAGGCTGTAGCGGACAATATATCAGCATTTTGCCTAAAAAAGAGAAAGATCGCATATTGTAATTCTGTAATGCAGGCAAAAATTATTTTGCGTAAGTAATATAAAAATTACATTTGTAGTGTATATCTATTAACACTACACAATGTCAGCTACAAATCTCGAATTGCCCCGTGTAATATTTGGTACCAGCGCCTTAGGTAATTTATATGTTGATTTGCCAGAGGAAACCAAGTCCATGATTGTTTCAGAATGCTTTGTTCATGCTCCACATCCGGTTGTTTTCGATTCGGCTGGTAAGTACGGTGCCGGTTTGGCGCTCGAAATGCTTGGCAAAATCCTCAATAAGCTTGCTATTTCTCCTTCCGACGTAATCATAAGCAACAAATTAGGCTGGGTACGTGTTCCGCTAAAAACACCTGAACCCACCTTTGAACCCGGCGTTTGGAAGGGATTAAAATACGATGCTGTTCAGAAGATAAGCTACGACGGTATTCTGGAGTGCTTCGAACAGGGAAACGAGCTATTGGGAGGCGTACACCTGCCGCAATTGGTTTCAGTTCACGATCCTGACGAATATCTTGCTAATGCTACAACTGAAGCAGAATATAATAAGCTTTTTAACGATATCATTGAAGCCTATCGCGCCCTTACGGATTTGAAAAAGCAGGGTAAGGTACATGCAATAGGTGTGGGGGCCAAGGATTGGAAGATAATTCAGAAGCTTGAAAGTCATATTAACCTCGACTGGATTATGTTTGCCAACAGTATGACCATCATGAACCATCCTGTTGAACTGATTCAGTTCATGGAGCATGTTAAAAGCAAAGGTATTACTATCATTAATTCAGCAGTTTTCCAGGCTGGATTCTTAATTGGTGGCGATTACTACGATTACCGCAAAGTTTCGCCAGATTCTCCCGAAGACAAAGGTAAGTTCCTGTGGCGTGAGCTATTCCACAGCCTATGTGCCAAGTATAACATCAAGCCGGCGGTTGCGTGTATTAATTTCGCTTTGAAGGCTCCGGGAGTGTCGTCTACTGCACTGAACACATCAAAGCCCGACAATGTAAAGGGAAATGTAGATTCGGTATTTGCCAATGTGCCGGCTGACTTTTATACCGAAATGAAAAAAATAGGATTGATTAAAGACTACTGCAAATTTGTTTAACCTCTAAATACTAACTTTTACTTATTATGAGCAACAATAAAATTACAACGCGCGAATATGCATTCTCATTTGCGATGATTACTGCGCTATTTTTTCTATGGGGTATGGCCCATGGAATGCTTGATATTCTGAATAAGCACTTCCAGGAAATACTTCAAATTTCAAAGGCCAAATCGGGGATGATCCAATTTGCTGTTTATATAGCTTATTTTCTTATGGCTTTACCAGCGGGCTATTTTCTCCGGAAGTTTGGCTATAAAAAGGGCATCATACTTGGTTTATCTTTATTTGCATTAGGCGCATTGATGATAGCCGCAACAACAGGTTATGAATCATTTTGGTTGTTCCTGATATTCCTATTTATGCTGGGATGCGGACTTGCTACGTTGGAAACAGCAGCTAATCCATACACTACCAAACTCGGACCATCTGAATCGGCTGAACGACGTATTAATTTCTCCCAATCATTTAATGGCATGGCCTGGACGGTGGGTCCCCTTATTGGGATATATATTTATCAGGCCGGTTCCAGCGTCGAAGGTGAAAAGTTGAAATCACTGATGTGGCCTTATTTAATCATCGGATTAGTAGTAATGCTGGTTGCTGTAGTTTTTGCCTTTACTAAGTTGCCTGAAATTACTGAGGATTATGATGATCCGGATGCTGCAAATGTCTCACAGAAACCTTTAAGTAAGGATAGGCATCTTGTACTTGGCGTAATTGCTCAGTTTTCTTACTGTGCGGCACAAACAGGAATATTTAGTTACCTCATAAATTATCTTACGGATGCTACACAGCCGGTTCACTTCGATACAGCTGTTGGGCCCTATCTTTTGTCTATAGGCTTTGCATTGTTTATGATCGGCCGTATGTCAGGTAGTTACATGATGAAATTTTACAAACCCACGAATATACTTGCATTTTATTCTTTAATGTGTGTAGCCTTGCTACCATTAGTAAGTTTAAGCATGGGTTGGGTTTCGATTATCAGCTTATTTGCGATATTCTTCTTCATGTCTATTATGTTCCCAACTATTTTCGCGCTGGCTATAAAAGATCTTGGTCCAAAAACCAAGAAAGCCAGCTCTTATATTATCATGTCTATTGTGGGTGGGGCTATATTTCCTCCATTGATGGGTTTAATCGCTGATATTACCCATTCAATGGCTATCGGGTTTTTGGTTCCCATTCCATTGTTTGTATACATACTCTTTTATGCACTTAAAGGGCACAGGGTATTACCGAATTAGTTTTAAAATTTTTATATAATGAAAGCGTTTGCAATTAAAGAGAAAGGGGTAGTTTCAGCTATTGAGGTTGAAGCTCCCAAAATGACATCAACCGATGTTTTAATAGAAGTACATTATATCGGATTATGCGGGAGCGATTTGAATTCGTACCGTGGATTAATGCCATTGGTTACGTTACCGCGTATTCCAGGCCATGAGATTAGTGGAAAAGTGGTTGATAAAGGAGCGGCTGTTCCTGATAGTATTAAAATCGGCAAGAATGTTACCGTTTCGCCATATACCAATTGTAATACCTGCCCGGCATGTAAGGCAGGAAGACCTAATACCTGTGAGTTCAACCAAACCTTGGGTGTACAGCGTGAGGGAGCTTTAACTGAGTTCATAGCTGTACCTTACGAAAAGGTATTTGTTAGCGAAACCCTGTCGCTTGAGGAACTGGCATTGGTCGAACCCATGAGTGTAGGCTATCATGGTGCAAACCGCGGCCAGATATGCGAAACCGATACCGTTTTGCTTTTAGGATGCGGTACAATTGGCATGGGCGCTTTAGTGGCAGCTGTGCGCAAAGGCGCTACTGTAATCGCCCTGGACATCGACGATTCGAAACTGGAACAAGCCAGGAAGTTCGGTGCACATTATACCATTAACTCATTAAAGGCCGATGCGCTGGCCGAAATACGCCGGATAACTTCAAACGAAGGCGTAAATGTGGCTGTTGAGGCTGCTGGTACGCAGATTACATACAAACTAGCGCTTGATGCCGTATGTTTCGCCGGAAGGATTGTATTTATTGGTTATCCAAAAAGCGAAGTAAGCATTGAAGCTCCATTACTCGTTCGCAAGGAGGTTAACATCTATGGATCGAGGAATGCGCTCAGGGTTTTCCCATCGGTCATTTCGATGTTTGAGAAGAAAACCATGCCATTTATCAGTCTCATCACAAAGGTATTCCCATTTGCTCAAACGCCCGATGCATTTAAGTTTTGGGATGAGAACACCGGTAAAGTGTCTAAAATTCTGATCGACGTAAAACATTAGAAGAGATAAACGATGAAAGTAGATGCACATCAACACTTCTGGCAATACAATCCAGTAGAATATGGCTGGATTGGCGATAACATGCAGGTTCTGAAAAGGGATTATTTGCCGGCCGACTTATTAAGCGAGTTGAAGAAAGTTGGTTTTGATGGATGCATTGCTGTTCAGGCTCGTCAAACGCTGGATGAGACCAATTGGTTATTAAAACTGGCGTCTGAAAATATTTTTATAAAAGGTGTTGTGGGCTGGGTCGATTTATGTTCGGAGAGCATAGAGGCCCAGCTCCAAAACTATTCAAGGAATCCTAAGCTCGTAGGTGTTCGCCATGTGGTGCATGATGAGCCTGATGATCAGTTTATGGCCCGCGAAAGCTTTCGAAATGGTATCCGTCTTTTGGAAAAGTATAATCTAACCTACGACCTGCTTCTTTTTCCCAAGCATTTACCATTGGCTACTGAGCTGGTTCAAGCTTTTCCGAAGCAGAAATTTGTATTGGACCATATTGCAAAGCCCGATATTAAGAACCAGCTTAAAGAGCCCTGGGCTTCAAGCATAAAACAATTGGCCCAATTGCCCAATGTATATTGCAAGCTCTCGGGCATGGTTACCGAAGCAGATTGGAGCGGATGGAAAGCGGGTGATTTCACGTTTTATCTTGAAACAGTGCTGGAATCCTTTGGAACTGATCGCGTAATGATTGGTAGCGACTGGCCCGTATGCAAAGTGGCGGGCAATTACCCGGATGTGCTTTCGATCGTTATTGATTATATGGAGACTCGGCATAAAGCCGCCCTCCCGAAAGTTTTAGGCACGAATTGTCTTGATTTTTATAACGTAAAGCGCTCTTGAAATTAGTGAGGCACCTCTAATAATTCAGCGATTCCCTGTCGTTGTGGTATTTTTGGATGATTTCTTCCAACACTTTGTCTTCACTGATGGAATCGTATCTGGTTTTAAGGTTTTCGCCAAATAGGCGCGCTATTCCTTGCCAGAATGCGGCAGGTAACGTTCCTTTGTATTCTTTTATGAGTTCGTATGCGGTTTGGTCGGTTTCGCGCGATATGAGTTTCAATAGCACCTTGCCCTGCGAAATAGAAAGACCCCGTATTTCTTTTTCGAACCTTCCAAACAGTTCCTTTTCAGTTTTCTTTATGAGTTCGCGCCTTTCCTTTTTATCGGTAGTAACGGCCAGCTTCATATTAAGTGAATCTACCACCGATCGGGTGCGAATTGCATAGGGGTATACCTTTAAAAAATTCCGGATCATCTTGTAATTTGACCGGGCAAACCGTCTGTTTTCCTCTCTCTTTCGGCGGTCCGATTCGGCATCGTCATATTTTTTGGTTTCTTCTTCAAATATTTTGGCAATCATTGAATCCTGGGTGATAACCTGTTTTATGGCCTCCAATTCTTTGATCTCAATCTTTTCCATCGTAGTATCAACAGAATTATCGAGACTGTCTACTTTTGCTAATTCTTCAATAGGAGGAGTACTTACGTTTACTGTTTCGGCAGATGCTTCCGGCTTTTCTTTCACTTCAGGTTCAGCTGGTTCTTCAGGTACTGATAATTCACTCAGTTCGTTCATTAAAAAGGTAAGCTCAATGAGGCTTTCATTCTCTCCATAACTGTCGGATGGCGGTATACCAGGATTATTGGAGGAGATGGCCAAAGCAATAATTATCCCTGCATGTATCAACAGAGAAAAAATCATTGCGATCCGACGTTGCCATTTTTCTTCTTTTTTATTCATTATACCGCTTCCTGCACCTTATAAATAAAAGAATACAAAGATACTAAAAGGATTGGTACATGATACCCAAAAAGCATCCAGAAGGATCGACTATAAAAATTATAACTGGCTTCCTCTCTAAAACTAAAAGTTTATCAATTACTTCGAGCCTGAATTCGCATAATTTACTACCTTGTATTGTTTTTTGAAGAACAATTATGCGCGTTTTTTTATTATTAATGCTTGTATTTTCGGGTACTTCGGCATTTTCGCAAAGCGATTCGGTTTACCTTTTCAGCGATTATCAGCTGTTTGGAGGAAAGAAAGTTAATATGATCGTCAATGGCAGTAAAAGCGGTGTTTGGATCGATTATGTTTTGACGCCGTCTGCATTAGCACCTGTCCTTTTTAAAGATTCAGCCCAGCATTGCTATCAGAAGATACGAAAAGAGTACAGGCCCTTAGCTGAAGGCGAAACGGATGGCTTATTGATTCTTTTGCCGCAATATACCGATACTTTGATAAATGGCGTAAGCTGTTACAAAGTATTCAGTAAGGTTACAAACAAGCTTGCTGCAAACGAATACAGGGTTATAGCCAAAGGCAATTACCTCAGTAACCTGAAAGATGGCTATTGGGAGTATTTTCATGCAAACGGCCAATTGTCAAAGCGAATTCACTATACTAAAGGCCTTCCTGATGCCAGCTTCCAGCTATTACGCGACGATGGTACGCTTTCTCTTGATGTGCAAAGGGTTGGTGAAAACGAATGGGAAATTTGCAAATACTCCGATATGTTGCGCAAGATAGGTTGCAAGCGCCAAAAAGTCGACGAATTCAAGTCCCTATATTAGAGGCTTCTTCATAATTATTTTTAATTTAGCTTAACCAAAACCAACAAATTCAACCCTCATGCGCAGGTATTTTATTCTCCTTTTGTTTATTGCTTGTGTTAGCAACCTTTTTGCAGGAACTGGCGAAATCAATTTTGTTGAAACCTATGTGCAACTTACTCCTCAGGGTACGGCACGCGTAACATATATGGTTCAATACAGCGTTATTGAAGGGGAACTGCATGGTTTTTATTTTCAGGAAGGCGACAATCTGAGGATTAATGACTTCTATAAAGAATCATATGCCATTGACGATGCGGGTAATCGCTATGAGCTGTCGATAACTCCTGTTGTCGATAATAAATGGGATGTTGTTTTGGCTGAAGGTGCAGGTATTTCGTCAGGTAATGTAACCTATGTATTTTATTTCGATACCGATTTTAATTCAGCAGGATACCTTGTTAATACAACAACTGATGATGGTAAGCAGCTTGCCGTATTTAACTGGTCACCCATGCAGTGGGATGAGTCGTCCGGTATGGATCATTATACACTAAAAGTAACGGTTCCCTATTTTGTGAGTCCTGATATTACTGCTCTCCGGGAGCACTTTATGGATGGAAATATCATTCTTACTGAAAAATTTGTTAACGAAAAATTTCTGATTGATTACCAGCGAGATAGTATAGGAAATCTTACGCTGGTCTTTCATAAGAATAATCCCGGAAATCTGTACAACATGCGAACGCAGTTTTACATGCCTGCAACATGGTTTCAGCTTGCTAATGCCGAAATTTATGATAAAAGCGGTGTTACAGTTGCTGAAAAGAAGGACGATCAGTCGCTGTTGATGATTTGCATCGCTGTTCTGGCTGTTTTATTTGGCGTTGTCGTGTTCCGCAAACACAAATTGATGGTAAAAGCTAACGCTGGTCTTGGCGATATAAGCTGGTCAACGCTCGATTGGACGCCTCCCAAGCTCAATCTTTCGAACTATCATAAAGAAGGCAAGGTTTGTAAGGAATTAACGCCTCTCGAAGCCGCATTTTACCTCGAAATTCCTTTTAAAAGTATTGTCAGTGGCATGATTACAGCCATGGTAAATGAGGGTTTTTTGGAGATCGTCTCAAAATCGCCTTTAAAGGTTAAAGCCAATCGTTCTCCAGAAATTAACAAACTTGGAGAATATGAGAGCCAGCTTTTCTATGCATTGGCAGATGATGGCGAGTTCTCTCAATCGGAACTCGATGATTTGATGAAGCGTGTAGTGAAAAACATTCAGGATAAAGCCTGGGATTGCGATATTGAGGCAACCAAACAATATTACAGGGCTCGTATGAACGAGTGGATGGGAGCGAACATCCCAGCCGACAAGCAGAGTCAGTATCAGAATGATTATAGCAATTATCTGTGGTATCATTATTATTACGGGAACCATCCGTACTATCATTATCAATACCAGGACGTAAACCCACACGATCAGGAGTATAATATTCCGCTGAATACCGATCATTTATATACTATACCAACGCAAACATTGGATAATATCAATGTTTGTCATGATGCATGCCATTCAGCGTGTCACTCGGCATGCCATTCAGCGTGTCACTCTGCATGTCATTCAGCGTGTCACTCGGCGTGCGTAAGTGGAGGTTCGCACTAATGAGCGCGAACAACAAACATATTGAGCGTTTGCAGTGGGTTGACACATTTATCGATAATGTGCGACCCTACATTTTTGTGCGTACCGAGGATAATATTCTTATAAAACGGCCCAATCAGGCTACAAAGATCAATGCAACCGGTGCACGAATACTGCAATTCCTTGTAAATGGGGGCAAAGTGGCTGATTTATTTCAAAAGACTGGCATTGATAAAGCCAATGAAATTGAGCAATTCATCCTTGCTGTGAAGCATTTTTTGGAAGGTAAACTGGATGAATTCAGCCTTAATCCTGCGGTAGAAACCAGCCGGGTCGATCTTAATTTCAGTACATTGCCTGTACTTTCAGAACTTGCATTAACTTATGATTGTAATCTGCGTTGTAAGTTCTGCTACGCAGGCTGCAATTGTACGTCAAACCCTGTTGGATCTGGCGAAGAATTGACAATGATAGGTTTTAAAGCCATCATCGAAGCGATATACAAGGAGGCAAAGGTTCCATCCATAAGCTTTACAGGCGGAGAACCTACATTGCGGCCCGATCTTTTGGTTTCCTGCATCGAATACGCCAAATCGCTTGGCATGCGGGTGAATCTGATCACCAATGGTACACAGGTAGATCAAAAACTTGGACGCAGGTTGAAGAAAGCCGGGTTGGATTCCGCCCAGGTAAGTATAGAGGGTGTTACTGCTGAAGTGCATGACAGTATTGTACAATGCCAGGGTGCATTTGCTAAAAGCATCAATGCCGTTCGTATATTTAAGGACCAGGGTATTCACGTACATACCAACACTACCCTGAACAAACAGAATGCTGATGAGTGCCTCCAAATACCTGAATTTGTGAAAACGACATTAGGGCTTCCCAGGTTTAGCATGAATTTGATTATCCCCACCGGCAGCAGCAGCATGAATGACAACCTGGTAATTACCTATTCCGAAGTAGGAGACTACATACGTGGCATTAAAGAAAACAGCAATAAGCACAACGTTGAATTTATGTGGTATTCGCCGATACCCATGTGTATTTTCAATACCATTACCAACGAACTGGGAAATAAAGGCTGTGCTGCATGCGACGGACTCTTATCTGTAGCCCCTAATGGCGATGTATTGCCCTGTGCCTCTTATGACCAACCGGTAGGTAACATGGCACGTCAGCGTTTTGCCGAAATCTGGAAAGGTTCCCATGCCAGCTATTTTAAAAACAAGCAATTTGCCCATGAGCAGTGTACAAGCTGCGACAGCTTTGCTATTTGCAATGGTGGTTGTCCGCTTTACTGGCGTACCATGGGATATAACGAACTTAATTTTGTAAAGACGCAACAAGCGAAAGAAAGAAAAGCAGAAAGCCCAAACCACTGGTAATATCGAGCGCGCTTACGTCCCACTTTCTCATTTTTTTGAATAGA